>NZ_JAXOJX010000018.1:0-104981 GCF_034427735.1 Azohydromonas lata | reverse complement strand
CGCTGGTCGATGCGCGCTGCTCCGAGGCGCTGGCCGCGCGCTGGCGGCTGCCGCTGGCGCTGCACCCCGACGCCGGGCACGACCTGCCGCTGGACGACGGCGGCTGGGTGGTGGAGCGCATCGCGCGCTGGCTGTCGGCGCGAGGCTGAAACCCCGCCGGCGCCGGGGTGCCGTCATCGCTTCGTCATGCGGGCTTCACGGCCTTGTCATGGCCGCTGCCCAGCATGGCGGGCCATGGAACACACGCTCATGCTCCCCGCCGCGGCGACCTCCGCCCCCGACCCTGCAGTACTTCCGGACCGCACCCGGCCTGCACGGCTGGAGGCCGTGTGGGCCCGGGACGAGGAAGACCTGGCCCAGGCCCAGCGCCTGCGCTACCAGGTTTTCGCCGAGGAGATGGGCGCGCGGCTGCGCCCTGCCCCCGGCACGCCTGAAGGGCACGACGCCGACCTGTTCGACCGCTACTGCGAGCACCTGCTGGTGCGCACCCAGGCCACGGACGACGAGCCCTCGCAGGTGGTGGGCACCTACCGCGTGCTGACGCCGGAAGGCGCGCGCCAGGCCGGCGGCTACTACAGCGACCTGGAGTTCGACCTGGTGCGGCTGCGCCCCATGCGGCGCCACATGGCCGAGCTGGGCCGCTCGTGCATAGACGGCCGCTGGCGCAGCGGCGGCGTGATCCTGCTGCTGTGGTCCGCGCTGGCGGCCTTCATGCAGCGCAACGACTTCCAGGCCGTGATCGGTTGCGCGAGCATGTCCATGCGCGACGGCGGCCACGCGGCCGCGAGCCTGTGGGAGCAGTTGCGCAAGACGCACCTGGCGCCCGTGGACCTGCACGTGCGCGCGCGTCTGCCGCTGGCGTCCTTGCGCAAGGATTTGCCCGTCGAGGTGCCGCCGCTGATTCGCGGCTACCTGCGCTGCGGTGCCCAAGTGCTGGGCGCCCCGGCCTGGGACCCCAACTTCAACACCGCCGACCTGCCGCTGATGCTGCGGCTGCGCGACCTGCCGGCGGCGTACCGGCGGCATTTCAGTGGGGTGAGCGGGGTGTGAGGGGATCTCACAAGGCGATGCGCCCCTCCACGCACGTCACGGCCTGCCCGCCCACGCGCACCTGCCCGCCTTGCAGGCTCACGCTCACCCGCCCCGCGCGCCCAAGCATCGAGCCCTGGGCCGCGACGTAATCCGGGCCCAGCGTGGCGGCCTGGCCGCTGTCGCGGATGAACACGCCCACGCAGCCGTTGCCGCTGCCGCACACCGGGTCTTCCACCACGCCGTGGGCGGGCGCGAAGGAGCGCACCTCGATGCCCGCGGCGGCGCCGGCCGGCCAGGCGCCGAACACCGTCACGCCCGTGTTGTGGTCGCGCATGTCGCGCAGCTTCATGCGGTTGAAGTCGGGGCGGCAGTCCAGCACGGCTTGGGCGTCGGCGAGCTGCGCGACGATCCAGCGCGCGCCCACGTCGATCAGGCGCGGCACCGCCTCGCCGCGGCGCACGGGCGCGCCCAGCACGGCTTCCAGCTCGGCGATGGCCGCGTCGTCCAGCGGCGTGACCACGGGTTGGGGCAGCTCGAAAGCGATGCGCTGCGCGCCCCCGCGCTCGCCGCCGGACACCTGCAGCCGCACCAGCCCCGCCTCGCACTCCTGCACCAGCGCGCCGTCGCGGGCGCTGACCACGCCCGCCTCCAGCAGCGCGTGCGCCGTGCCGATGGTGGGATGGCCCGCGAAGGGCAACTCGCCGCCGGGCGTGAAGATGCGCAGCCGGTAGTCGGCCTGGCCGCGGTGCGCCTGGCTCACCGGGAGCACGAAGGTGGTCTCCGACAGGTTGGTCCAGTTGGCGATGGCCAGCATCTGCTCGGCCGTGAGGCCCTCGGCCTCCATCACCACGGCCACCGGGTTGCCCTTGAAGGGCACGGAAGTGAAGACGTCGACCTGCTTGAACGGGGAGCTGCGGGACATGGAGCCATCCTGGTGAGTTGTGTCGCGGCGCACGGGTGCCGCGGCGATGGCCCGCATGCTAGGTGGCGAGCGCAACGGGCGGCAGGTGCAGCGGGTGGCGATATCGACCGATACAGCGGTGTACGAGGCCCGCTGGCGGGCCGAACCGCAGCCCGGCTGCCATTCGGCCCGCAAGGCCATGGCCGCCGGGTGCTGCGTCAAGCCGGCTGCGTCGCCTGCGCCTGCTTTGCCTCTACCGCCTCGGCCGGTGTCTCCTCCCGGGACTGCACCCGCCGCGCGTCGTAGAAGTTGAACCCCGGGTCGCGCGTGGTCGCCTGGCCGGCTTCGAGCAGGGCCAGGGCGCGCTGCATGTCCTGGCGGCCGGCCTCCCAGCGCTCGGCGATGGAGGCGGCGGAGAATTCCAGCGTCTTGGCCGAGACCTCGTGCGCCGGCGGGTGGTAGGCCAGCAGCACCATGTCGGTGTCGGCACCGCGGGCCTCGCGCTCCAGCAGGCGCATCTCCTCGGCGTCCAGCTCCACCGCGTGGCCCGTGCGCTGCAGCGACTGCGCCAGCAGCCGCCTGAGCCGGTACTCGCGCCGGAACGCCTCGATGGTGCGCAGCGACTGCGAAGCAAACGCAATGTCCTGCACCCGCTCCAGCGCCGTGTCCATGGAGGACGGCCGCCCGCCGCGCACGTCGAACAGGTCCACGGCGATACACAGGTGCGGCCCCGGCGGTGGGTCGCGCAGCAGCGGGTCCAGCGGCAGGTTGCACAGCATGCCGGGGTCGCCCAACAGCCGGCCGCCGATGTCCACCGGCGGGAAGCCGGGCAGGAAGGCGGTGCTGGCCAGCACGTGGTGCGGCTCGATCGCCTGCTCCCGGGTGTCGAAATAGACGCCCTCGCCGCTTTCCAGGTCCACGCTGCCAATGGTCAGCGGCAGCGCCGCGGTGTTGAGGAAGTCCCAGTCCATGACGCGCTCCAGCGTGGCCAGCAGCGGGTGGCCGTCGAACAGGCCCACGTCCGGCGGCGTGCCGGGCAGCAGGGAAAAGAAGCCGCTGGGCCGCGGCCGGAACAGCCCCGGGCGCCCGGCCATCACGGTGTGCAGCGTCTGCAGCTTGTTGAGCGTGTCGCGCACCTGCCCGCCCGTGGGCAGCGTGCCCCAGGGCGACCAGCGCGCGGCCTGCTGCCAGAACTCGCGCAGCTTGGCCGCGCGCTGAGCCGGCGGGTTGCCGGCCAGGATGGTGGCGTTCACGCAACCGATGGACGCGCCGCTGACGCGGTCCAGCGCGTAGCCGGCTTCCAGCAGCGCCTCGCAGGCGCCCGCGCCATAGGCGCCCAAGGCATTGCCGCCGGACAGCGCCAGGCTCACGTACCGCGCCGGCCCGCTGGCGGCCGGCACCGTGCGCTCGCCCGCGCCGGTGGAAGAGGAGGAAACAACATGGAGATTCATTGCTGCAGTGCAGCAACGCGTATGCCCGCGGTTTGATGAAGTAAATGCCCGCTCCGATTTTCCGAATGCCGCGTTTATGAACATTCAATGACTTTCTGCCTAGGACATTCCCCATCACCGCTGGCTGAATATGCCGGCAACCTTGTGGGGGGTATTGATCCCCCTCCCCCGTGCGCCGACCTTTGGGGGTGGTCGGGCCATTCTGGCTGCCTAAACTGCTCGTCATTCCGCAACGAAATCCCAACGCCAATAGCCCAGGCTATTCAGGACAGTGAGGCGGCGGAATAAAACTCCAAAAAGACAGGGTCATCCCACCAAACTGCCTCAGGCGGTTTCAAGGCAAGGAAATCGACATGCAACCCAAATCTCCCACGCTCGCCTGTTCGCCCTGCTGGGCATGTCCGCTTTTGCCGCTGCGTCGGCCATGGCGCAAAACGATCCGGCCAATGACGCGGAAGTGGAAATGGGCAGTGCTCCGGCCGTGACCAGCCCGCAATCGGCCGGCAAGCACTGCGTGGCCGAATTGCAGCCCATGGCCGAAGGCGCCAAGGCCTCTGCAATGGGTAAGGTGGAATGCCACGCCACGTTTGCGGCGGCCATGGCGGCGGCCACGCAAAACACGGTTGCGCTGGCGGCGGATGCCACGCCGCAATCTCTCAAGGAATCCGACGTGGCGGCTGCCGCCACCCGCGTGATCGGCGTGGACTACGACGGCCGCTATTACGGTGGCGCGAGCTTCATCTGGTACGCCAACAATATCTACGGTTGTTATGGCGGCCGTTCCTATGTTGCCAACATGCCCGGCGCCTTCAACAACCGCCTGACCTCCACGCGCGGTTTCAATGGCTGCAACCGCAATACCAGCTACGACGGCTACTGGCAGACGGGCGACTGGGTTCGCTGCTTCCCCAACTGCTATTTCGTTGGTTCCTTCATGAATAACCGCGCCTCGTCCAAGCGCTGGTCCTGGTAAGCGGCCGGGGGTATGTTGTCACGCCAAGGCGCCTGCGGGCGCCTTTTTCCTGGACGTCCGAAACGTGCCAAGGCGTGGCAAAGCTGACGGCCGTGGCGGGAGGGGCCGGCGAGCGGAGGTGCGGCATCGCCGATAATCCGCCTTTGAACCTTCCCTTGAGAGCAGCCTTGAAAACCTTTGACATCGAAGTCCAGCGCCTGAAGTCCCTGCGGCACGACAAGGGGCTCATAGAAATCGGCGTGGACGCCCTGGTGCTCCCGCGTTCGGCGCGCGACGAATCGCCCACCACGGTGGTGAGTTTGCCGGTGGACCAGGCGCGGGCCCTGATGCTGCTTTTGAAACAGCAGTTTGCGGAGCTGGACAAATTGCAGCCGCGGAGCCGGCGGTCGGGGCGCTGCTGAGGAATGTGATTCGGGGTTCCAAACGCGGTGCAGTTGGGAAAATCGGAAATATCTCCGCTCTGGGTCAGGTTACGGGTTCATTGCAAACCGCCTCGATATTGTGCCCATCCGGCCCAATCACGAACGCCGCATAGTAATTCGCATGGTATTGCGGCCTCAGCCCTGGCGCCCCATGGTCTTTGCCGCCTGCCGATAAAGCGGCCCGATAAAAATCGTCCACCTGCTGCCGGGTTTCCGCTCTGAATGCAAGGTGAAGATGCGCCGGCTTTTCCTGGGTTTGAAACAAACACAGGGTGGCCCCGCCTTTTGAGCCGATTTCCACGCCGTAGCTCGGCAGGCCTTCGGAAAGCAGGGTGACGCCCAGCGGCGCCAGTGCCTTGAGGAAAAATGCCTTGCTGGCCTCGTAGTCGGTAACGCCGAATTTCACGTGGTCGAACATTGAATTCCCTTCTGAAGTGCCTGTAGTCAAAATTTTATTAAAATTATTTCATTGAGGGCGCAATGGTCTATGGTTTTGTTTTTTGATGAAGGGTCTTTTATGCTTCTCCTGGTCAAAAACCAGGAGCCTCCATGGAAACCACCGAACTGCGCCGCGGCCGCCTCATAGACCACATCCACCTCGTCGTCCATGATCTTTCCGCCAGCCGGCGGTTTTATGAGGCCCTATTGAAAACCCTGGAAATTCCCATGGGCGGCAGCGGCGACAGTTATTTCTGGGCCGACGAATTGTTCATTTCCAGTGCCGACAGCCCCGCTGCCCAAGGCCATTTGACCGGCCGCATCCATTTGGCCTTCCAGGCCCGCGATCACGCCATGGTCGAGGCCTTTTACAAGGCCGCGATGGAGAACGGCGGCCGCGACAACGGCCCGCCCGGTGAGCGTCCTTACCACCCCGGCTATTGCGCCGCCTTTGTCCTGGACCCGGACGGCAACAATATCGAGGCGGTTTTTCATGGGCCGGCCCAGCGCAGTGCGGATTCGGTGAAGATCACTTTCGACCGTTGAGCAGATTGACAGGGGGTGATGCTCAAAATCCCCAATGTGCCTCCGGCGCCAGGCCATCCTGCTGCCGCAGGGGAATGCGCACCGAAAACTCGCATCCCTTGCGTCAATATGCTTGGCGTCCATGCCGTACCTTTTGTGCTGACAGGTTTCACATTCGGAAAATCCACGCCTCGTGGGCAGTGACGCCTGTAGGCCGGGGACGGCAATCGGTGCTTCCATCGATTCACGGGCATTGGAACGTCGGCGCTATTGAGCGTTGGGCGTTGGGCGCTGCACGACTTCACCGTAGGTAACGGCCGGCGGCTGATGCCCGGCTCATGATCGCCCCGCCTGTCTCTCCTCAACGCTTGAAGGAGCTCCATTCATGATCGCCACCCGCGGCTACGCCGCCGTTTCCGCCACGTCCCCGCTGCGCCTGTTCGGCTTCGAGCGCCGCGACCCGGGGCCGCGCGACGTGCAGATCGAAATCCTCTACTGCGGCGTGTGCCACTCTGACCTGCACACCGCGCGCAACGAGTGGCAGAACACGGTCTATCCCAGCGTGCCCGGGCACGAGATCGTCGGCCGCGTCACGGCCGTGGGCGCCGAGGTGACGCGGTTCAAGGCCGGCGACATCGCCGGCGTGGGCTGCATGGTGGATTCCTGCCGCGCCTGCAGTGCCTGCCGCGAGGGCCTGGAGCAGTACTGCGAAACGGGCTTCACCGGCACCTACAACGGCCCGGCCTTTGGTGGCGGCGAGAACACCTACGGCGGCTACTCGGAAGTGATCGTCGTGGACGAGGCTTTCGTATTGCGCGTGAGCCATGCGCAGGACGACCTCGCCGCCGTCGCGCCGCTGCTGTGCGCGGGCATCACCACCTACTCGCCGCTGCGCCAATGGGGCGCCGGGCCGGGCAAGAAGGTGGGCGTGGTCGGCCTCGGGGGCCTGGGCCACATGGCGGTGAAGATCGCCCACGCCATGGGCGCCCGGGTGGTGCTGTTCACCACCTCGCCCGGCAAGACGGAGGACGCGAAGCGGCTTGGGGCCGACGAGGTGGTCATCTCCAAGGACCCGGACCAGATGGCCGCGCATGCCGAGAGCTTCGACATGATCCTGGACACCGTGGCCGCGCCCCACGCCCTGGACGCGCTGCTGGTGCTGCTCAAGCGCGACGCCACGCTGGTGCTGGTGGGCGCGCCGGCCGAGCCGCATCCCTCCCCGCAGGTCTTCAACCTCATCTTCCGGCGCCGCCGCCTGGCAGGCTCGCTCATTGGCGGCATCGCCGAGACGCAGGAAATGCTGGACTTCTGCGCCCGCCACGGCCTGACCTCGGACATCGAAATGATCCGCATGGACCAGATCAACGAGGCTTACGAGCGCATGCTGCGCTCGGACGTGAAGTACCGGTTCGTGGTTGACATGGCGTCGCTGCGGGAGCAGAGCGCGGCGTGACGCCCCACCCCGCCCCGCCCTGCCCCTTCTCTCAAGCCGCCTCGCAAGCCTTCACCGGCGCCTGCTCTGCCTCCAGCTCCCGGCTGGCCGCCAGCGTGGCCAGCCGCGCGATCACGGCATACGGATAGAAGCGGTTGGCGCCGCCCACGCCCTCGCCCGGCTGGCCTTCCGCGCAGGCCATGGAAACGAAGCGCGCACCCGGCGCGTTGAGGTTCTCGTCCACCCCGCGCTCGGCGTGCGTGCGGTAGAAGCCGCCCGCCACCTGGCCGTCCATCAGGTAGACCACCGGCTCGGCCATGGCCTCGCCCACGCGCTCGCAGGTGGGCACGCCCTCCTGCACGATCACGGACGTGGTGCGCTGGCCGTCCTTGATCACGTCCATCTTGTTGCGCGTGCGGCGGTTGAGCTTGTCCAGCTCCGCCGCGTTGCGCACCGTCATCACGCCCATGCCGTAGGTGCCGTTGTCGGCCTTGACGATGGCAAACGGCTCATCCGCCACGCCCAGCGCGCGGTACTTGTGCCGCACGCGCGTGAGCAGCGCGTCCACGCGCGCCTGCAGCGCCTCCAGGCCCGTGCCGGAGCTGAAGTCCAGGCCGTCGCAGGCTTCGAAGTCGGGGGTGATGAGCCACTCGTCCAGCCCAATGGCCTCGCCCAGCTCGCGCGCCACCTCGGCGTAGCGGGCGAAGTGCGTGGTCTTGCGCCGCACGTGCCAGCCCGCATGCAGCGGCGGCAGCACGGGCTGATCGCGCAAGCCCTGGAGCTGCGGCGGGATGCCGGCGCTCAGGTCGTGGTTGAGCAGCACCAGGCCGGGGTCGAAGCCAGGCAGGCCCAGGCGGCCGTGCTCGCGCTGGACGGGCTCCAGCAGCACGCTGCCGCCGTCCGGCAGCTCCACCGCCAGGGGCTCGGCGAGCTCGGGCAGCACGCTGCCCACGCGCACGTCCATGCCGCCGGCCAGCAGCGCCTGGCGCAGCCGCGCGACGTTGGAGAGGTAGTGCAGGTTGCGCGTGTGGTTCTCGGGGACGAGCAGCACGCGGCGGTTGCAGGGCGCCGCGCGCCGCAGCGCGCCGGCCGCGGCCTCGGCCGCGCGCTCCAGCATGCGCGGCGTCAGGTTGTTCCAGCCGCCGGGAAAGAGGTTGGTGTCCACGGGTGCCAGCTTGAAGCCGGCGTTGCGCACGTCCACGGAGGAATACACCGGCGGCCGGTGCACCGCCCATTGGCGGGTGAACCAGCGTTCGATGTCGGGGGCTGCATTGAGCAGCCGCTTTTCCAGTGCGCCCAGCGGGCCGCTGAGCGCCGTGAGGAGATGAGGGGCCATGGGGAGATGCTCCAGCTCAACCGTGAAGAAACGGTGACCAAGCCCTTGGCAAGGGCTCCAGACGGCACGGCCCCGTGGCCCGCCGCCCCGGGGCAGCGAGCCCGGGGCAGCACCGGACTTTCGAGAGATTTACTGGTAGTGGCCGTGGCGCTCCAGGACTTCGATCTTGTAGCCGTCCGGGTCCTGGATGAAGAAGAAGCGCGCCAGCAGCTCCTCGCCGACCTTGAATTCCTTGATGGCCAGCGGCGCGAAACCCGCCTCCACCAATTCCGCGTGCTTCTGGGCCACGCTGTCCACGGCCACCGCCACGTGGCCGTAGCCGTCGCCGTGGGTATAGGGCTCCTCGCGGCCCTTGTTCCAGGTCAGCTCGATTTCAAAATCGTTCTCGGGATTGCGCAAATACACCAGCGAAAAATCGGGGAAATCCAGCCGGTGCGCGGGCGTGAGATTCAGCACCTGGCGGTAGAAATTCAGCGAGGCGTCCAGGTCGCGGACGCGAATCATGGTATGGATGATTTTGGCCATATATGCGTTCGGTGCGTTCAGGGGGAGATGGTCAGTGCGTGCTCTGAGGGAAAGCCGGGCCGGTGCCGTCCAGGAGATGCCCGTCGAGCGGGCCGCCGAGGGCGCCGTCAATCGGGCCGCCGGGCTGGTGGCCTTCGGCCGCGTCCAATTTGCGCCGAAGATAGCGCAGGCATGTCACCCGCAGGAAAGAGGCGAAATTCTGCACGTCGCCGCGGTGGCGCAATATCTCGTCATGAAATTGGGCGATCAGCGCATTGGTGGTGACGCCCTCTTCGGCCGCCAGCGCCGCCAGCGTGTCCCACATGAAGTTTTCCATGCGGATGCTGGTGGACACGCCGCGGATGCGCACGGTGCGGGTACGCGATTCGTAAAGAATCGGATCGGCGGATACGAAGAATTCACACATGCTGTCTCCGGGTATTTTTATCCGGCCGATTTTACCGGCCGGCCGCAATTAGATCGCGCGCTGGGTCATTTGCCCGGCGATGTACTCGGCCTGGCGAATGGCCAGGGTCACGATGGTCAGCGTCGGGTTTTCCGCGCCGCCGCTGGTGAACTGGCTGCCGTCGCTGATGAAGAGGTTGCTGATGTCGTGCGTCTGGCCGTGCTTGTTGCACACGCCGTCGGCCGCGCGCGCGCTCATGCGGCAGGTGCCCAGGTTGTGCGTGGAGGGGTAAGGCGGCGTGCGGAAGGTGCGTATCGCCCCGGCGGCCTGGTAGACGCGCTCGCCCTGCGTGAAGGCGTGGTTGCGCATGGCCGCGTCGTTGGGGTGGTCGTCGTAGTGCACGTTGGGCACGGGGTTGCCCCACTGGTCCTTGACGTCGGTGTTGAGCGTGACGCGGTTGGTCTCGCGCGGCATGTCTTCGCCCACCAGCCACATGCCGGCGAGCTGGGTGTAGTGCTCCATCCACCACGCGAAATCCTCGCCCCAGCCGCCCGGATTCAGGAAGGCGGCCATGAAGGGAATGCCCAGCGACAGCGTTTCCATCTCGTAGCCGCCGGCAAAGCCGCGGCGCGTGTCGTGCCCGGCCTCGTCGCGGACGATCCCGGCCATGGTGGTGCCGCGGTACATGTGCACCGGGTCCTTGAAGGCGGCGTAGACCGAGCCCGTCATGTGCCGCATGTAGTTGCGGCCGACCTGGCCGGAGGAGTTGGCCAGGCCGTCCTTGAACAGGTTGGAGGCCGACAGCAGCAGCAGCCGCGGCGTCTCGATGGAGTTGCCCGCCACGCAGACGATGCGGGCCTTCTGGCGCTGCTCCTTGCCGTCCTTGTCGAAGTAGACGACGCCCGTGGCCTTGCCCTTGGCGTCGTGCTCGATGCGCGAGACGTGGCACTGGCTGCGCAGCTCGAAGTTGCCCGTGGCCTCGGCCTTGGGCAGCTCGGTGTAGAGGGTGGACCACTTGGCGCCGCTCTTGCAGCCCTGGAAGCAGAAGCCCAGCTGCATGCAGCGCCCGCGCCCGTCGCGCGGCTGGCTGTTGATGGCCATGTTGCCGGTGTGCACCTCCTTGTAGCCCAGCCGCGTGGCGCCGTTGTAGAGCACCTTGAAGTTGTTGTTGCCGGGCAGGCCGGGAATGCCGTTGGTGCGCGTCACGCCCATCTTGTCCTCGGCGCGGGCGTAGTAGGGCTCCAGCTCCTTGAGCGTGAGCGGCCAGTCCAGCAGGTTGGCGTCCTTGATGCCGCCGTACTCGCTGCGGATGCGGAACTCGTGCTCCTGCAAGCGCAGCGAGGCGCCGGCCCAGTGCGTGGTGGTGCCGCCCACGGTCTTGCAGATCCAGGCCGGCAGCCCGGCGAAATCCTTGGCCACGCGCCAGGTGCCGGAGGTGGTGCGCTTGTCCAGCCAGGCGAGCTGGCTGAACGACTTCCACTCGTCGTTGATGAAGCTGGCGTTGGACTGTGGCGCGCCCGCCTCCAGGACGACGACCTTGATGCCCTTTTGGCACAGCTCGTTGGCCAGCGTGCCGCCGCCCGCGCCGGAGCCGATGATGACGACGACGGAGTCGTCCGAGAAATCGAATGCAGCCATGGAGGTCTCCGCCCCGGCCGGTGCCTGGCCGGCCTGGCCTGTTGTGCTGGTGAAGTGCGGTCTTGCGCCGTGCGCGCTCAGCCCATGTAGGGCTTGGGGCTGGCCGACAGCGGCGGCGCGGGCAGCCACTTCAGGTCCTGGAAGCCGCGGGTGATGTAGCCGCCCTTGTCCCACGACGAGCCGGGGTAGCCGAAGGCGGCGAAGGCCATGTCGTTGTCGTACAGCGACGTGACGCACTTGCCGCGCACGTTGTTGAAGAAGGGCTGCCCCTCCATGGACTTGACGGCCTGCAGCCGCCGCGCCGGGCTGGCCTTGGCGAAGCTGCCGCCGGCCAGGTGGTCCAGCGAGGCGATGCCGTCCTGCAGTTGCTTGGCCATGTCGGCGTTGTCGCCGGCCGCCGCATCCAGGTCCTTGGCCAGCAGCGCATACACGGCGTCGGGCAACTTGGCATGCGGGTAGAGCACGCGGCCCATGAGCAGCAGGGTCTGGCCCTGCGCTTGGGACAGGGTCTTCAGCTCCACGGCCCAGGCCGTGGAGGGGGCCAGCAGCGCCAGCGGGCTGCCGGCGGCCAGGGTGCCCATCAGGATGCCGGAGCCGCGCAGCAGGCTGCGCCGCGTCAGCGGCAGCGCGAGCTTGGGCACTTCGCCGCTGGGTTCTTCACAGCCCTGGCCGGCTGCGGCCAAAGGAATCACTTTCATGGTGGCGTCTCCTGCGTGGCGGCTTGTCCCCGCCGCTTTTCCGGGTAGGTGCCCAGACTTTAGGAAACGCCTCCCCCGGCCAGGGCATAGCCTGATACCTACAGGGAAAGTCCCAGGCGGGAGAAGGCCGCAAGAGGTCTCAAGGCGGGCTTCTCCTGCGCGCAGGGACATGCCGATGCAGGCGCGATGCACGCGCCTGCCCGGGCGTGGGCTCAGATGCCGATCTCGCCGCCGTCCGTGCGCGTCACCACCACCGTGGCCGAGCGCGGGCGCCGCGTGGAGGCGGCGTTGGTTTGGCGGTCCGGCCAGTGGCTGGTGGGCGCGGCCAGCGTGCCGTCCTCGCCCGGGTGCTGGACGTTGAAGAACAGCGTCTTGTGGTCCGGCGTCAGCGCGATGCCCGTGATCTCGCACTCCACTGGCCCAACCAGGAAGCGGCGCACGGTCTGCTCGGTTGCGTTGGCACCCTTGCGCGTGACGGCGCCGCCCGCGGCGGTGGCGCTGCCGCCGTCGCCTACCCGGCCCGGCACCGCCGCCAGCATCATGCAGTTGGTCACGTCGGTGTAGGCGCCGTCGTCGGTCTGTATCCACAGCAGGCCGCGCTCGTCGAAGTGCAGGCCGTCGGGGCTGGAGAAGTCGTTGACGGCGGTGAGGCCGGAGAGGTTGACGTCCGCCGCCGCGTCGGATTGCGCGCCGAAGAGGTAGACGTCCCACGCGAAGCTCGCGGCGGCGTTGCCGGTGCCGGCCTCGCGCCAGCGGATGATGTGGCCGTTGACGTTGCCCGCGCTGTTGCGGGTGCTGCCGTCGGCGTTGGCGTAGGTGTCGGTGTAGGCGCGCGGGTTGGCGGCATCGACCTTCACCTGGCTGCCGCTGGGCGTGGCGGTGGCCGCGACGCGGTTGCTGTTGTTGGTGAGGGTCATGTAGGCCTCGCCGTTGAGCGGGTTCACGCCGCCCCACTCCGGCCGGTCCATCTTGGTGGCGCCCAGCACGTCGGCGGCCAGCCGCGCGTGCGTCACCACGTCGGCCTGGTCGGCGAAGGCGTAGGTGGCGTTGGCGGCGGTCAGGCCGTTCTTGCCGTGGGTGAGCTCCAGCCACTGGCCGCTGCCGTCGGCATTGAAGCGGGCCACGTACAGCGTGCCCTCGTCGAGGTACTTGGCGCCCGCGGCCACGCCGCCGCCCACGTCCTTGGCGTCCCACGGCGCCTTGGAGACGAACTTGTAGATGTACTCGCCGCGCGAGTCGTCGCCCATGTAGATCACGATGGGCTGGCCGGCCACGGCCGGCGCGGGCCAGGCGCCCTCGTGGTTGAAGCGGCCCAGCGCCGTGCGCTTCACCGGCGTGGCGTCCGGGTTGAAGGGGTCGATTTCCACGACCCAGCCGAAGGTGTTGAACACGTTGCGGTAGTCGGCGCTGGCGCTGGCGCCGGTGACGGAGGAGCTCCAGCGCGCGAAGAGGTCGTCGCTGCCGGCCGTGTCCCAGAGGTAGGGGCTGCGGCGGTTTTGCGGCAGGCCGTAGCGCGCGAGGGCCACGATCTCCTTGGGCGTGCGCAGCGCGTCGTCGTTGGCGGCGCGCGCGAGCACGTTGAGGTAGTTCTCCTCGCAGGTCAGGTAGGTGCCCCAAGGGGTGTAGCCGTTGGCGCAGTTGTTGTTGGTGCCGCGCGCCTTCACGCCGGTGGGCGAGAACTTGGTGGCCATGAGCGCGCTGCCGCGGGCCGGGCCGGCGATGTCCATCTCGGTGGCCGAGGTGACGCGGCGGTTGTAGCGCGAGCCGCGCACCAGGCTCATGGCCGTGCCCGCGGCGCCGCGGCGCACCTCGCAGATGCTCACGCCGTGGGCGTAGATCTCCTTTTCCACCTCGGCGGGCACGGTGCGCACGTTGTCCACGATGGTGCGGCCGTTGGGGTGCAGCGCGTAGGGGCCCACGACGTACTCGTGGTTCACGCACAGCAGCCCGCGGTCGGAGCGGTCGGCCTGGTAGGCACCGGCCTCGCTCAGGCCGAAGTAGTGCATGCCGTCATGGCCGTCGCCGATGCGGCGGTTGTAGGAGTCGGCGCTTTCGCTGCCGTTGTCGGCCCAGGAGGCGTCGCCCCAGTGCAGCGGGTCGCCCAGCGCGTGCAGCACGCTGACCTGGTAGCCCGCCGGCACGGTGACGAGGTCGTTCCTGTTCTTGGCCACGGCGGTGAAGCCCAGGGCCAGGGCCTTGGGCGTATCCACCGGCGTGGCGGGCGTGGCGGGCGTGGCGGGCGCGTCGTCGTCGCCGCTGCCGCCGCAGGCCGTGAGCGAGAGGCCGCCCAACAGCGCCCCGGCCGTGACGCTGACGCCGCCCCTGAGCGCCTGGCGGCGGCTCACCAGCCGCGCGGCCAATAAGTCGTTCATGTGCGCGTTGGCGCTGTGGTTGACGATCTCGTTGTCGTCGTAACCGTTGGGCTCGTCGGCGGGGGTGGCGGCGGGCGTGAAGCTGTGGTTCATCGGGGAACGCGTCGGTTGGGAAAGACCAGCGCATTCTTCGAAGCCTTCGTGTCAGTGCCGTGACGGCTTCAAGTCGCTTGCATGAAAGCCGCGCGCCGCCCCCCGGGATGCACGCCCGCCGCGCACGCACGCATCACTCGACGCGCACGTCCCTGAGCGCCGGGTCGCCTTCCGGGAAGCGCAGGTTCAGCGCCTTCAGGGCCCGCGCCACCAGCGTGGCGATCATGAGGTTGCGGTGGGTCTTGGAGTCCGCGGGCACCACGGTCCACGGCGCCCACGGGGTGCCGGTGGCGGACAGGGCGTCGGCGTAGGCGTCCTGGTAGGCGTCCCAGTGCTTGCGCACCTCCAGGTCTTCCGGCAGGAATTTCCAGTGCTTGGCCGGGTCGTCCAGGCGGTCCTGCAGCCGCAGGCGCTGCTCGTCGCGCGAGATGTGCAGCATGTACTTGAGGATGACGGTGCCGTGCTCGGTGAGCATGCGCTCGAAGTCGTTGATCTGCGCATAGCGCTGGGCGATCTGCTTGCCGGTGAGCTGGCGCTTGACCACGGGCACCAGCACATCCTCGTAGTGGCTGCGGTTGAACAGCACGATCTCGCCCGCGGCCGGCGCGCGTTGGTGGATGCGCCAGAGGAAGTCGTGCGAGCGCTCCTCCTCGGAGGGCGCGCGCCAGCTCACGGCGTGCACGCCCAAGGGCGTCATGCGGCCGAAGACGTGGCGCAGCGTGCCGTCCTTGCCGCAGGCGTCCATGCCCTGCACCACCACCAGCAGCTTGAAGCGGCGGTCGGCCCAGAAGAGGTTCTGCAGCCCGTCGAGCTCCTGCGCGAGCTCCTCCACCACGGCCTTGTCCTGCGCCTTGTCGCCCACCGAGAAGGGCTTATGACCCGGGTCCACCTTGGCGAGGTTGAAACGCGCCTTGGGGTCGGCATGCACCAGGCCGGCCAGGCGCTTGTCGTGGGCCGCGTCGCTGTCCTTGCTGGGCTTGCTCATGCGCGGCCCTCCGGCAAGGCGCAGCAGGGGGCGGCGGCGGGCCGCTTGGGCGGGACAGTGGAATGGGAAGCCATGCGTCACTCCTGGGTGGATCGTGGTTTCCATGCTGACAGCAAGGAGACGGCCTGCGGGCAAACCCCGGGGGCGCTGTCACGCAAGCTTCACGGGGCGCGCCTAGGCTGGCTTTTTTGCCGATGGCTGTTCCTCGCGCCGCCGGTCCATGGCGTGCATGCCTTGCGGCACGCGTCCTGCCCCGCCGGGTTTTCCAGCGTCCGCCCCGCCGCCAGACATGAACGCTGCCGCCACCTCCGCCCTGCTCCTGTGCACTGCTGAACCGGCCGTGCCGGCCCCTGACGGCGCCGCCGCCGTGAGTGCCGCCAACCTGCGCGACGCCGCGGTGGCGGCGCTGCAGCGCCAGTTCGGCTGCGACCTGGCGCAGGCGCGCCGCGTGCGCGAGGTGGCGCTGGCGCTGCACCGCGACGCCGCGCCGGACGCGGGGCTGGAAGAGTACCGCGAGCTGGCCTGGGCCTGCGCGCTGCACGAGCTGGGCCGCTGCATCTCGCACCACGACCACCACCGCCACGGCGCCTACCTGGTGGAGCACGCCGACGCGGCGGGTTTCACCGCTGCGCAGCAGCGGCGGCTGGCCGATCTGGTCCTGGCGCAGCGCGGCGGCTTGAAGAAGCTGGAAGCGGCGCTGGCGCGCCGCCCCTTCGCGCGCCAGGTGCTGTGCCTGCGCCTGGCCGCCATACGCTGCCACGCCCGCCGCGACGTAGCCGGCCCACGGCTGCGCCTGCAGACACTGGGCGGGCGGCGCCACGCGCTGCGCTGGGAGCGGGCCAGCCCGCCGGCCGATCCGCGCACGCTCCACCTGCTGCAGGAGGAGGTGGCGCTGTGGGCGCAGCAGGGGCCGCTGGAGCTGCTGCTGCAAGCGCCCTGAGCGCGCGGGCCGTGACGGCGCCGTCGTGCGGCCTGCCCTTACAGGTGCGACGGCGAGCGCACGGCCAGCAGCGCGACCTGGCGCTGGCCGTCCTTGTCGCGGCAGCGCAGCCACCACGCGGCGCCCTTGCGGATGCTCCAGGCTTGGGCGGTGCCCGCGAGCAGGTAGGCCGCCGCGAGCCCCAGCGTGGGCTGGTGGCCCACGACCAGCACGGGCTCCTTGGCGTCAGGCCAGCGCGCCGCGTCCAGCAGGCCGTCCACCGTGCCGTCCGGCGCCAGCGCGGCCACGGTCTTGAAGCGGCGCTCCAGCGCCTGCGCCGTCTGTTGCGTGCGCACGGCCGGGCTCACCAGCACGCGCGTGCTGGCGGGCAGCACCTGGTTGAGCCACTGCGCCATGCGCGCGGCATGGCGCTCGCCCTTGGGCGTGAGGGCGCGGGCCAGGTCGTCGGTGTCGCCCTCGCGCAGGTCGTGGGCTTCGGCGTGGCGCCACAGGATCAGGTCCATCGCTCGATCTCCTGTTGATCAGCTCTTGTTCAGCCTGTGGCCGGCCTTCAGCTCTGGTAGCGGTTCATCAGTGCCTGCTGCGCGCCGGGGCGGCCGGGCTCGGCCAGGCTCGTCCAGCTGCCGTCGCTGTGCAGCGCCCAGGCGTCGCGGGCGTCGTGCAGGTAGGGCACCAGGCATTCGTCGATCACGCGCTGGCGCATCGCCGCATCGCGCAGCGGCCAGGCGATCTCCACGCGGCGCAGCATGTTGCGGCTCATCCAGTCGGCGCTGCTGAGGTAGATGGCTTCGTCCTCCTCCGACTTGCCCCAGCGGAAGTAGAAGACCCGCGTGTGCTCCAGGAAGCGGCCCACCACCGAGCGCACGCGGATGTTGTCGCTCACGCCCGCCAGGCCCGGCGGCAGCATGCAGGCGCCGCGGATGACGAGGTCTATGCGCGCCCCGGCGCGGCTGGCCATGACCAGCGCGTCGATGAGCAGCGGGTCGGTGAGCGCGTTGCACTTGACCACCACGCGCGCGGGCAGCCCCGCGAACGCCGCCTGCGTGACCTGCACCAGGTGGTCCAGCATGGCGGCCTGCAGCGCGAAGGGCGCGGCCAGCAGCCGGTGCAGCCGGCCCAGCTCCACCTGGCCGGTGAGCTGCTGGAAGACGGCGTCCACGTCGGCGGCCAGCTCGGGGTCGGCGGTGAGGCAGCCCAGGTCCGTGTAGAGCCGCGCGGTGCGGGCGTTGTAGTTGCCGGTGGACAGGTGCACGTAGCGGCGCAGCACGGTGGCTTCGCGCCGCCCCTGCCCCGTGCCGCTGCGCTCGCGCCGCGTCACCAGCAGCAGCTTGGCGTGGGTCTTGAGGCCCACGATGCCGTAGACCACCTGCGCGCCCACGGCCTCCAGGCGCTCGGCCCAATTGATGTTGGCCTCCTCGTCGAAGCGGGCCTTGAGCTCCACGACGACGGTCACCTCCTTGCCGCGGCGCGCGGCCTCCAGCAGCAGCTCCATCAGCACGGACTCGGTGCCGGTGCGGTAGATGGTCTGCTTGATGGCGAGCACGTCCGGGTCCTGCACCGCCTCGCGCAGGAACTGCACCACGGGCTCGAAGCTCTCGAACGGGTGGTGCAGCAGCATGGGGCCCTGCTGCAGCCGCTCGAACATGGAGCCCCCGCGCGGCAGGCTGGCCGGCCAGGCCGGCTCCCAGGGCGGAAAGCGCAAGGCGCGCGCGTCGGCCTGGTCGATGAGCTCGTTGAGCCGCACGAGGTTGACCGGGCCGTTGACCCGGTACAGCGCCCAGGGCGCCAGTTGGAACTGCTGCAGCAGGAACTGCACCAGCGTCTCCGAGCAGCTGTCCACCACCTCCAGCCGCACGGCCTGGCCGAAGTGGCGGGTGTAGAGGCCGGTGCGCAGGGCCTGGCGCAGGTTGGTGGCGTCGTCCTCGTCCACCTCCAGGTCGGAGTCGCGCGTGACGCGGAACTGCGAGAAGGCCAGCACCTCGCGCCCGGGGAAAAGCTCCTTGAGGTGCGCGCGTATCACGCTGCTGAGCAGGACGAAGGCCTGCCTGCCCTCGGCCAGCTCGTCGGGCAACTGGATCACGCGGGGCAGCACGCGCGGCACCTTGACGATGGCAATCGCGTTCTCGCGGCCGAAGGCGTCGCGCCCGCCGAGCTGGACGATGAAGTTCAGCGTCTTGTTGGCCACCGTCGGGAAGGGGTGTGCCGGGTCCAGCCCAACGGGCACCAGCAGCGGCCGCACCTGCGCCGCGAAGAACTGCGCCACCCAGCGCCGCTGCGCCTCGTTGCGCTGCGAGTGCTGCAGCACCACCAGCCCCTCGCGGGCCAGGGCGGGCATGACCTCGTCGTTGAACACGGCGTACTGCTGGTCCACGAGGGCGCGGGCCTCGGCGGCCACGGCCTGCACCTCGCCGGTGGAGACGGCCGTGCCGGGCAGCCGGGCGGCTTCCATCACGTCGGCAAAGCGGACCTCGAAGAACTCGTCGAGGTTGGAGGAGACGATGGTGACGTAGCGCAGCCGCTCCAGCAGCGGCACGTCCTCGCGCCGCGCCTGTGCCAGCACGCGGCGGTTGAAGGCCAGGATGGCCTTTTCGCGCTCCAGCAACACCAGTGGCGGGGTCAGCTCCGCCGGGTCCAGGAATGCCGTCATGTCGCCGGAAAGCGGGAAATCGTTCATGCAAACCACTCTATGAACCGATTAAGACAGCAATGTGACAAGGCGGGCCGGACTTGAGGAAAAGCATTTCATCCCCCTGGAAATCGGGATGGTGGGCATGGCCAGGGCTGGGCATGCGGCATTCCTTGACGCCGCCGGCGTGTGCGTCTTGGGGGTGTCAAGAGACTGTCACATCGCGGCTTCACCATGGCGGTTTGGGCCCGACGTCTGGCGTTGGGCGTTAAAGGAATCGCTTGCCCATGACCATGCCCGGATCTGCCGCAGCCGCTCCTCGACAACCGGTTCCCAGGTCCGTCCTGGTGATCATCGAGAACCCCGCCATTCGCGAGCTCGTGGCCTCGCACCTGCAGCACGCGCGGCTGCTGCCCATCCTGGCCGCCTCGGCGCAGGAGGGGCGGCAGCTTGCGGGCGAGGTGCGGCCGGACGCGGTGCTGGTGGATGCGGACTCACCCGCCGCCGCCGCCTGGCTGGACGCCGCGGGCGCCGCGGCGGACGACATCGCGCCCACGCTGGTGTTGTCGTCCCAGGCCCGCGGCGACGAGCAGGCCGGCAGCCGCCGGCTGTGGATAGAGAAGCCCTTCGTGCCGCGCGAGGTGGTGCGCTGCCTGGGTGAGCAGCTCAACAGCCGCCCGCCGGTGGCGCCGGCCCCGCCGGAAGCCACCCTGCGGCTGGGCCCGCTGGAGCTGGACACGCTGCGCCACGAAGTGCGCGTGGCGCGCGGGCAGAAGGTGGACGTGGTGTCGCTGCCGCGCGCGGAGCTGGAGCTGCTGCGCTGCCTGATGGAGCACCAGGGCCGCGTGGTCAGCCGCGAGCAGATCATCGCCGCCACCTGGGGGCCGGATCACGCCGTGGACGTGCGCACCGTGGACCAGAACATCAAGCGGCTGCGCAAGCACCTCGACGGCGGGCGCGGGCGCTCGATGATCCAGACGCAGCGCGGGTATGGGTACAGGCTCAACTTCGGGGCGGGGTGAGGTGGGGGCGACGATTTTCTCGCTGTCGGATGGGATGTCGCCTGCCGCCTGCTGCTAGGCGTTCGCTGTTCGCTGTTCGCTGTTCGCTGTTCGTCCTCAGCCCTCAGCCGGAAACTGACGGGCAGCGCACCTCAAGCCGTCATTCCCGCGAAGGCGGGAATCCAGGCGGCCCCCAAGCCGGCCGCCAGCTCACCCGTCGGCGTACCAGGGCCTAACCTTGGCTTGCCTGCGTCATTTCTACGCTTAGGCGTGGGACCGCCTGGATTCCCGCCTTCGCGGGAATGACGAGGTAGAGGGCGTGGCTTGGTGTCTCGCGGCTTGCGTTCTACGTCTACGGCCTGGGCTGTACGGGCCTGTCTTTGGGTGAAGGCAAGCGCTCAGCCCTCAGCCCTCAGCCCGCCACCGCCTCCACGCTCTGCGCCATCCGGTACCCCGCCCCGCGCACCGTCTCTATCAGCGCCGCGCAGTCCACCGGCGCCAGCGCCTCGCGCAGGCGTTTCACGTGCACGTCCACCGTGCGTTCCTCGATGAAGACGTGGTCGCCCCACACCTTGTCCAGCAACTGCGCGCGGGTGTGCACGCGCTGCGGGTGCGCCATCAGGAAGTGCAGCAGCCGGAACTCCGTGGGCCCCAGCTTGACGTCGCGCACGCTGCCCTCCACCGCGCGCGTGACGCGCCGCGTGGCCGGGTCCAGGCGCAGGCCGCCCACCTCCACGGCCGCCTCCAGCGCCTCGGGCGCGCGGCGGCGCAGCACGGCGCGCATGCGCGCCATCAGCTCCGACATGGAGAACGGCTTGACGAGGTAGTCGTCCGCGCCGGCGTCCAGGCCGTTGACCCGGTCGGACTCGTCCGTGCGGGCCGTGAGCATGATGATGGGCAGCTCGCGCGTGCGCGCGTCGCTCCTCCACTGCCGCGCCAGCGCCACGCCGGAGCGGCCGGGCAGCATCCAGTCCAGCAGCACCAGGTCCGGCAGCACGCGGTCCACCGCCGCGACGGCGGACTCGGCGTCCATCACCACCCGCACCTCATGCCCGGCATGGCGCAGGTTCATTGCAAGCAGCTCGGCGATCGCCGGCTCGTCTTCCACCACCAGCACGTCACTCACGGCCGGACTCCCCAGACAACTTCAAAAAATCCCGTCAGCGCACGGCGTTTTCGACCGCTTCCAGGGAAGCGTGCCGCACGTCCGTACCCTTGACGACGTAGATGATCACCTCGGCCAGGTTCTTGGCGTGGTCGCCCACGCGCTCGATGGCCTTGGCGACGAACACGAGGTCGATGCTCGCCGAGATGGTGCGCGGGTCTTCCATCATGTAGGTGATGAGCTTGCGCAGCAGGCCGTCGAACTCCTGGTCGATCTGGTCGTCCTGCTTGAGCACTTCCAGGGCGCGCGCCGTGTCCAGCCGGGCGAAGGCGTCCAGCGCCTTGCGCAGGCTGATCATGGCCAGCTCCGCTTCATAGGCCAGGTCGGCCACGGGCACGCGCATGCGCGTCGAGAGGCCCGCCTTGATGAGCTGCTGCACCGTGCGCGCGATGCGCGCGGCCTCGTCGCCCACGCGCTCCAGGTTGGCGATGGCCTTGCTCACGGCGATGAGCAGCCGCAGGTCGCGCGCCGTGGGCTGGCGCCGCGCGATGACGGCGGAGAGGTCGCGGTCGATCTCCAGCTCCATGCCGTTGACCATGACCTCGCGCTCCAGCACCTGCGAGGCGGTCTCCTGGCTGAAGTTGGAGAGCGCGTACATGGCTTGCGCCATCTGCGCCTCCACCATGCCGCCCATCTCCAGCACGCGGTTGGAGATGGCGCCCAACTCGGCATCGAACTCGGACGAAAGGTGTTTGTCGGCCATCTTGGCTCCTCCTGCAGTTGCGCGCGCAGCTTCAGCCGAAGCGGCCGGTGATGTAGTCCTCGGTGTCCTTCTTGCGCGGCTTCATGAACAGCTCCGCGGTCGGACCGAACTCCACCAGGTCGCCCAGGTACATGTAGGCCGTGTAGTCCGAGCAGCGCGCGGCCTGCTGCATGTTGTGCGTGACGATGACCACGGTGTAGTCGCTCTTGAGCTCGTGGATGAGCTCCTCGATCTTGCCGGTGGAAATCGGGTCCAGCGCCGAGCAGGGCTCGTCCAGCAGCAGCACTTCGGGGCGGATGGCGATGCCGCGCGCAATGCACAGCCGCTGCTGCTGGCCGCCGGAGAGGCCCGCGCCGCTTTGGCTCAGCTTGTCCTTGACCTCGTTCCACAGCGCGGCCTTGCGCAGCGCCCATTCGACGCGCTCGTCCATCTCCACGCGCGGCAGGTTCTCGAACAGCCGCACGCCGAAGGCGATGTTGTCGTAGATGGACATGGGGAACGGCGTGGGCTTCTGGAACACCATGCCGACCTTGGCGCGGATGAGGCTCACGTCCAGGCCGGAGGTCAGGATGTCCTGGCCGTCCAGCAGGATCTGCCCTTCCGTGCGCTGCTCCGGATAGAGCTCGTACATGCGGTTGAAGGTGCGCAGCAGCGTGCTCTTGCCGCAGCCCGACGGGCCGATGAAGGCCGTGACCTTCTTTTCGGGAATGTCGAGGTTGACGTGCTTGAGCGCGAGGAAGTTGCCGTAATAGAAGCGCAGGTCCCGCACGGAGAGCTTGGCTTTCTCATAGGCGGGCAGCGCGTAATCGAGCACGGCCCTTTTTTCAGCGACGGCAGCGGTCATGGTGTGTGTCAATGCTTTTGCCGCAGCAGCACGCGCGCGGCGATGTTGAGCGCGAGCACGCCCAGCGTGATGAGGAAGACGCCCGCCCAAGCCAGCTCCTGCCAGTTCTGGTAGGGGCTCATGGCGAACTTGAAGATGGTCACCGGCAGGCTGGCCATGGGGTCGGAGAGGTCGGCGCTCCAGAACTGGTTGGACAGCGCGGTGAAGAGCAGCGGCGCGGTCTCGCCGGAAACACGGGCCAGCGCCAGCAGCACGCCGGTGAGCACGCCGGAGCGTGCGGCCTTGAGCGTGACGTCGCCAATCACCTTCCACTTGGGCGTGCCCAGGGCGTAGGCCGCCTCGCGCAGCGCGTTGGGCACCAGCGAGAGCATGTTTTCCGTGGTGCGCACGACGATGGGAATGACGATGAGCGTAAGCGCCAGCACGCCGGCCCAGCCGCTGAAGCCCTTGGTCGTGGCCACTACCACCGAGTAGACGAAGAGGCCGATGACGATGGAGGGCGCCGACAGCAGGATGTCGTTGATGAAGCGCGTGGCCGCGCCCAGCAGGCCTTTGCGGCCGTACTCGGCGAGGTAGATGCCGGCCATCACTCCGATGGGCGTGCCGATGAGCGTGGCCAGGCCGACCATGAGCAGCGAGCCCATGAGGGCGTTGGCCAGGCCGCCGCCCTCGGACTGCGGCGCGGGCGTCATCTGCGTGAACACGTGCAGCGACAGCGCGGGCAGGCCCAGGCGCAGCGTCTCCCACAGGATCCAGATCAGCCAGAACACGCCGAAGGCCATGGCGGCCAGCGCCATGGCCAGGGCGATGGCGTTGACGCGCTTGCGCGCGCGGTGCTTGGCCAGGCGGCGGTCCGGCGCGGTGGTGGCGGGCGCGGTCGGGGTGGGGGACATGGGGGCGTTCACGTGCGCGCTCCTTCATGGCGCTGCAGCCGCTTGAGCAGCAGGCGCGACAGGACCAGGATCACGAAGGTGATGAAGAACAGCACCAGGCCCAGGTAGATCAGCGAGGCCTGGTGCAGGCCCTCGCCGGCCTCGGCGAACTCGTTGGCCAGCGCGCTGGTGATGCTGTTGGCCGGCTCGAACAGCGAGAGCGAGCCGAGCTGGTTCATGTTGCCGATGACGAAGGTGACGGCCATGGTCTCGCCGATGGCGCGGCCCAGGCCCAGCATGATGCCGCCCACCACGCCCGTCTTGGTGTAGGGCAGCACGACCTTGGAGACCACTTCCCAGGTGGTGGCGCCCAGGCCATAGGCCGACTCCTTGAGCATGGGCGGCGTGACCTCGAAGACGTCGCGCATCACGGAGGCGATGAAGGGAATGATCATGATGGCCAGGATGATCCCGGCCGACAGCAGGCCCAGGCCGACGGGCGGGCCCTGGAACAGTTGTCCCAGCAACGGCACGTTGCCGAAGGCCGCCTGCAGCGGCTGCTGGACGAAGCGCGCCAGCAGCGGGCCGAACACCAGCAGGCCCCACATGCCGTAGACGATGGAGGGCACGGCCGCCAGCAGCTCCACCGCGGTGCCCAGCGGGCGCTTGAGCCAGCCCGGGGCCAGCTCGGTGAGGAAAACGGCGATGCCGAAGCTCACCGGCACGGCGATCAGCAGCGCGATGGCCGAGCTCGCCAGCGTGCCCCAGATCATCACCAGGCCGCCGAAGTGCTCCAGCACCGGGTCCCATTCGCTGGTCCACAGGAAGCCCAGGCCGTAGGCCTTGATGGCCGGCGCGGCGCCGATGACCAGCGACACGATGATGCCCACCAGCAGCGCCAGCACCAGCACGGCGGCGGCGTGGGCTGCGGCGGAGAAGAGGCGGTCCGGCCAGGGCGAGAAGCGGGGCTGCGATGGGGGCGAGGACAGGGGTGCGGTGCGTTGCCGGGAGGCGAGGTCGCGCAGGTGGCCCGTCGTCGGCATGGGAGTGCTCATGGGCCTCCTTGCGTCCTTGGGTCGCGGCTTGGCCATGGGGGGTGGCGATCCGCGAGGTGTTGGGGGGTACTGCCGGGGCGGGCCGCCGCCGCGCGGCGGCGCGGGCGGCGGCCTGGCAACGGCGTGTCAGTTGGCGGCGGCCAGCGCCTTGCCGTCGGCGCTCTTGATGCCGCTCCACTGCTTGCGCACCAGCACCTTCACGGCCTGGGGCAGCGACACGTATTCCAGCTCGGTGGCCATGGCGTCGCCGTTGGCGTAGGCCCAGTCGAAGAACTTCAAGGCCGCGGCGGCGTTGACGGGCTTCTCGGGCGTCTTGTGCATGAGGATGTAGGTGGCGCCGGTCAGGGGCCAGGCGTCCTTGCCGGGCTGCTCGGTCAGCACCTGGTAGAAGGTCTTGGTCCAGTCGGCGCCGGCGGCGGCGGCCTTGAAGTTGAGGTCGTCGGGGGCGACGAAGTTGCCGGCCTGGTTCTTGAGCAGGGCATACGTCATCTTGTTCTGCTTGACGTAGGCGTACTCCACGTAGCCGATGGCGCCGGGCAGGCGCTGCACGAAGGCGGCCACGCCCTCGTTGCCCTTGCCGCCCGCGCCCGTGGGCCAGTTCACGGCGGTGCCCTCGCCCACCTTGGACTTCCACTCGGCGTTGACCTTGGAGAGGTAGTTGGTGAAGAGGAAGCTGGTGCCGGAGCCGTCGGCGCGGCGCACCACGGCGATGGCCTCGTCAGGCAGCGACACGCCCGGGTTGAGCGCCGTGATGGCCGCGTCGTTCCACTTGGTGATCTTGCCCAGGTAAATGTCGCCCAGCACCTGGCCGGTGAGCTTCAACTGGCCGGGCTGCAGGCCCTTGACGTTGACCACGGGCACCACGCCACCGATGACGGTGGGGAACTGCACCAGGCCGTCGGCGGCCAGCTCCTCGTCCTTGAGCGGCATGTCGGTGGCGCCGAAGTCCACCGTCTTGGCCTTGATCTGCTTGATGCCCGCGCCGGAGCCCACCGACTGGTAGTTCACGCGCACGCTGGCGGCCTTGTTGTAGGCCTCGGCCCACTTGGCGTAGATGGGCGCGGGGAAGGTGGCGCCGGCACCGGTGACGTCCTGGGCCTGCGCGTGGCCGGTGGCGGCGACGAACAGAGCACCGCAGGCCAGCGGCAGGGAAAAGGTGAAGCGGGCGGCAAGGCGTTTCATCACGACTCCTGGGTGAAAAGCGAATACCGGCAGACTAGTTGCGACATATGTCACTACCGTGACAAGCCGCGGGCGGCACCTGCGCCGTCGTGCGGGGGCAGCATGGGCACCACGGCCGCAAGCCCTTTCGCATGAGGCTTTGGCGGGTGTCATGGAGATGTCACCCGCATGCCTTAGGCTGGGCTTCACTACAACCCACAACACCGCGTGCTTGGGCCGCCTGCATGGCATGCGGCCTGCCCCGCGCAGCAGACCCTTGCAGAACCCGCCTCTTCCCATGAACCAAGCCACCTCGCTGCCGCTGGCAGCCATCGACATGGGCTCCAACAGCTTCCGGCTGGAGATCGGCCAGCTCAAGGGCGGGCGCTACCAGCGGCTGGACAGCCTCAAGGAAGTCGTGCGCCTGGGGGGCGGGCTGGACGCGCACGGCATGCTGCAGGAGGAGGCGGCTGAGCGCGGGCTGCAGACGCTGCGGCACTTCCGCGACCGGCTGGCGGGCTTCGAGCTGGGCGGGCTGCGCGCCGTGGCCACGCAGACGCTGCGCGAGGCGCGCAACCGCGACGCCTTCCTGCTGCGCGCCTGCGACGTGCTGGGCGCGCCGGTGGAGGTGATCTCCGGCCGCGAGGAGGCGCGCCTGATCTTCGTGGGCGTGGCGCAGTTGCAGCCCTCGGCGCTGCCGCGGCTGGTCATAGACATCGGCGGGCGCTCCACGGAGCTGGTGCTTGGGTGCGGGCGCACGCCGGGCGAGGCCGAGTCGTTCCAGGTCGGCAGCGTGTCGCTGTCGCAGCGCTACTTTGCCGAGGGCCTGCTCACCAAGGCCGCCTTCGAGGCTGCCCGCGTGGCGGCGCAGGCCGAGTTCGAGGAGGCCGAGACCAGCTTCGAGCCGCACATGTGGCAGGAGGCGCTGGGCTCCTCCGGCACGGCCGGCGCCGTGTCGCTGATGCTGGTGAACCACGGCATCACGGACGGGCGCATCACGCCCTCGGCGCTGAACTGGTGCATAGAGCGCTGCGTGGATGCCGGGCACATCGACCGGCTGCAGTTGCGCGGCCTGCGCGACGACCGCCGCCCGGTGATCGCAGGCGGGCTGTCCATCCTGGCCGCGCTGATGAGCGAGTTCGGCATCAAGGACATCGCCCCGGCCAAGGGCGCGCTGCGCCAGGGCGTGATCGTGGACCTGCACGAGCGCCAGCAAAGCGCCAGCGGCGAGGCGCCGGACCTGCGCGACGCCTCCGTGGCCGGGCTGCAGCGCCAGTTCCACTGCGACCTGGCGCAGGCGCGGCGCGTGCACGACGTGGCCATGGCGCTGCACCGCGACATCGCGGCCGACGCCTCGGCCGACGAGCGCCGCGAGCTGGCCTGGGCCTGCGCGCTGCACGAGGTTGGACGCTGCGTCTCGCACCACGACTTCCACCGCCACAGCGCCTACCTCATCGGCCACGTGGACGCGGCCGGCTTCTCGCAGAGCCAGCAGCGGCGCATTGCGGAGCTGGTGCTGGCGCAGCGCGGCGGGCTCAAGAAGGTGGAGGCCTCGCTGGCGCGGCGCTCCTTCGCGCGCCAGGCGCTGTGCCTGCGGCTGGCGGCCATCCGCTGCCATGCGCGGCGCGACAGCGAGGCGCCGCGGCTGCGCATGGACCCCGTCAACGCCACGCGCCACAACCTGCGCTGGGAGCCCGGCGACGTGCCGGCCGACCCGCGCACGCTGCACCTGCTGCGCGAGGAGATCGCGCAGTGGGGGCAGCAGGGGCACTTCACGCTCACGCTCAAGGCCTGAGCGCATGGCCGGCGAAGGCCGCGGCAGCGGGCTGGCCGACGGCACGCCGGCGGCGGCCAGGCCCGCCGCCGGCCCCGAGGCGCTGTACCGGCAGACGCTGGCCGGCTACGGCGCCGACGCCAACGGGCTGGTGTGCGGCTTTCATTTCCTGCCCGGCCAAAGCGGCGCGCCGCTGGGCACCGACGAGGCCCTGCGCTGGCTGCAGCGCCCAACCGACGACACGGACCCGGGCTTCGTCTGGCTGCACTTCAACCTCACCCACGCCAAGGCCCTGCCCTGGCTGCAGGCGCATGCGCGGCTGCCCGAGGGCTTTTTCGAAGTCATCAACGCGCTGGGCTCGCGCTCCACGCGCATCGAGCGCGACGGCCACACGCTGCTGGCGGTGCTCAACGACGTCACGTTCGACTTCTCCTTCGACCCCAACGACGTGGCCACGCTGTGGGTGAGCCTGGGGCCGCGGCTGGTGGTGAGCGCGCGGCGCCAGCCGCTGCGCGCGGTGGACCGGCTGCGCGCGGCCGTCAACCGCGGCGAGCCCATCGCCTCGACGGTGGCGCTGCTGGAGCACCTGCTGGGCGACCAGGCCGACGAGCTGCAGCGCATCCACCGCGCCGCCGCGGACCGGGTGGACGACATCGAGGACGAGCTGCTGGCGCGCCGCGGCACGCACCACGCCGGCGAGCTCGCGCGGCTGCGGCGGCTGACGGTGCGGCTACAGCGGCTGCTGGCGCCGGAGCCCACGGCGCTGCTGCGCGTGCTCGGCTCGCCGCCGCGCTGGATGGCGGCCGAGGAGCGCGAGCTGCTGCGCCACGCGGGCGAGGATTTTTCCGTGGTGCTGCGCGACGTGCTGGCGCTGCAGGAGCGCATCAAGCTGCTGCAGGACGAGGCCGCCGCCCACGTGGCCGAGCAGAACAACCGCAGCCTGTTCGCGCTGACCATGGTCACGGTGCTGGCGCTGCCCATCAACCTGGTGGCCGGGCTGATGGGCATGAACGTGGGCGGCATCCCGCTGGCCGACCACGGCCACGGCTTCTGGATCGTGGTGGCGTTGATCGCCGTGGTCACGGCCGTGCTGGCGCTTTTGGCGCTGCGCTGGTGGCGGCGGGCGCCGTGAGGCGCCGGCGAATCCGGCGTGCGGGCCCGTGAATATCGACGAGAAGGCGTCCGGCATCGACCACGGTGGATGGCGGTGTGGGACGCCATGGGGGTTTCTTCAAAGGCCTTCAACAAAATCCTGGAGCAGCTTTCTGCTCACGGGAGGTGAAGAAAACCATCATTTCCGTAAAACCACCTAGGGTGGAGCCGGCATATGTTCCATGGATTGGAAACATACCGACCCATTCACAGGTCTTGCACAAGAAAATCTTGCTGAAAGAACAATTTATTGATTTGACGCTTTTCAAATGTGGCACCAGAAAAGAGACGGTTGGGTTGAAGCAATGAACGTCGGTGCCGCCATCTTCGGATTGCGTTTTCCATGGAGTGATGCGCTCGTTGACGCGCCGGTGTCTGGGTGCAAGGTGACGTGCCTATAACGGCCGTCCGGGCTGAATGCGAGGCGCAGGGCATGGAAGCGGCCAAAGCCCAGCTGCGCTCCAAGCCGAGGCTGCGTGGGACATGCATCGTCCCGCCCTATTTTTTTGTATGGGTCGAGCGGATTGAATTTTGGACCCGCCATCCGCCGATGGAATATGGAGGCACGATAAACGAATTGCCGGCATGCGGTTCGCGGCCAGCTTCAATGAACGGTTCAGGTGTATGTCGGACCTTGGTGCTGAATGGCCTCTTATTTTCAACGCCATTGTCGTGATTTTCGCTGAATACTGTCGTGTAGGCTGAAGGCCATTGGGCGCATCGCGGGCGTCGTTTCTCAAATGGCCGTGGAGCACACCGCGCTGTTTTTGCCCTCACGGCTTTCTGCGATGCCCTTTCGCACCGCGCCTAAGTGCAGCGCATCAGCCCGTCGGGCCCGCCGCAGGAACAGGGGCGCAATCTTCATGGAAACGGAATGTAACTATTTGCGAGCCATTTGGCTTCCATGAAGCGTGCTTTGTGGGCGGCAAACGAGCGGTTCGTGGTGAATGCAGGGCGGCTCTTGTCGCTTCATGAGCGTAGGCGGCCGTGGATGGCCTTGCCGGTGTACGCCCTGCGCCACGCCGCCGGCACGGGCCGCGCACGCATCGCAGGGGCTTGGCCGCGGCGCGGACAAGTTTTAATTAATCAATATCAATTGAAATGATTCCGTCGTCGGATGGCGCCGGATATTTCGGCGCGTGTGTAACCAAGTTGTTGACACTCGCGTAACACACCCCATGCGGACCCGCCCTAAGGTATTCATATGCAATGCGGTTCGCCGACTGGGGAATCGCCCGCAAGAAGAATTCCAGCGAATAAGAACCGAGGGGTAGCCGGCGCGGCAGGGCAATTGAAGCCCGCCCGGATGGAAAAACGGGGAAAACAATGAAACGAGGGAATCCCTTCAACGAAGGGAAATTGTTAAATACCAGGCCCATAGGCCCGGGTGTCTCCCACACCGGGTCTGCAGGGCACACGGGATTCGGCGGCTTGCGCCGGCCTGGCGCGGACGCCGCATGCCGTGGCGTCTTTGCGCTCAAGCCAGGCCGTGTCGCCGGCGCCACGCGATTGCAGGTGGCCCGCGGTGGCGTTGCGGCTGCGCAGTGAGCTGTGGGTGCGCATCGGCCCGCAGCACTGTGCGCTGGCGCTGTGGCGCGCCGGCTGGCGCTCGCATCCGGCCGTGGCCTTGAGCATGGCCGGGGACTGGCCGGAAGCCGCGCTGCGCTCGGCGCTGCAGGCCGTGCGCCGCACCGGCCACGCGCTGCCGCGCTCGGCGGTGGTGGTGCTGGAGGACGAGTGCCTGAGCTACTACCTGCTGCCGGCGCAGCACCGCTGGCGCGACGCGGTGGACCGGGCCCGCGCCCTGTTTGCCGTCAACACGGGCGACGAGGCGCTGCAGGTGACGCTGGGCCTGGCCCCGGGCGGGCAGCGCTGGCTGGCGGCGGCCGTCTCCGGCGAGCTGGTGCACGGGCTCGGTGCGGCGCTGGGCTCGCAGGGCGTGGCGATACGTTCGATGCGCGCCGCGTTGGCCGAGGACCTGCAGTACCGCAGCGCCGACCTGCCCCGCGGCGACGCCCTGGTGGCGCTGCTGCGCCAGCGTGGCCTGCAGCTCATGGCGCTGCGCCACGGCGCGCTGGAGGCGCTGTGCTGGGAGTCCTGCCAGGTGGACGTGCCCTACACCGTGCGCGAGCGGCTGATGGGCTTTGCCGTCCGCCAGGGACTGGAAAACGCCGAAACCTGCGTGCTGCCGGCCGATGCCTGGCAGCACGCGCGACTCACCGGGCTGGCCGATGCCGAAGGCTGGCGCCTGCTCCCACCCTTGCCGCTGCCCGCTTTCCGCGGAGCAGGCCCCGCCACGTGAACCCAATGAGTGCCGTCATGCAGCTCGACAACACCAACCAATGCACCGGACGGTTCGCCGCCGGCCGCTCCATTCTTGCGGGGAGACCTCAATGAGCATCCGAGTTTTGCTGGCCGACGGCCACCGCCTCATGCGTGTCGGCCTGCGCTCCACGCTGGCGGTGGACGCGGAGATCAACGTCATCGGCGAGGCCGGCGACGCCCACGAGGCGGTGCACCGCGCCGAGGAGCTGCAGCCCGACGTGGTGCTGCTGGACATGCACCTGCCCGGCGGCAATGGGTTGGGTGTGGCGCGGCTGGTGAGCCAGTCCGGCGCCGTGCGCGTGCTGCTGATGAACGAGCGCGACGACGCCGTGTCCGTGCGCGAGGTGCTGTCCGCCGGCTGCGCGGGCCTGTTGCGCAAGGACTTGACCGAGCAGGAGCTGCTGGACGCCGTGCGCTGCGTGTTCGCCGGGCGCATCTACCTGGACGCCGAGATGGCGCGCCAGCTCACGCAGCCCGCGCCCGCGGCGCCGCAGCCCTGCCCGCTGGACCGGCTCTCGCCGCGCGAGCGCGACGTCTTCCTGCTCATCGCCGCGGGCCACACCAACCGCAGCGCCGGCCAGGAACTGGGCCTGAGCCCCAAGACGGTGGAAAAGCACCGCGCCGCCGTGATGACCAAGCTGCGGCTGCAAAGTGCGCTGGAGCTGCGCCTGATGGCGCTGGACCTGGGCCTGGCCGGCCGCGCCTCGCTGCCCAAGGGCGGCGAAGCGGGTGCCGTGCACAAGCCCAACGGGCGCATGCCGGGCGGCGAGCAGCCCGGGCCCACGCCGGGGCCGCAGCAGCGCTGATGCCGGCTCGACGGCCCCTCCAGGGGCCGTTGGTGCTGGTCAGTGGCCGCGCTTCTTCCAGAACCGCGGCGCCTCGGCCACCTTGCGCAGCGCGCGGCGGCAGTCGCGGGCGCTGGAGGCCTGCTGCGCGTTGAGCCAGCCCACGGCAAACCACGCCTGCGGCTGCGTGGCCGTCGCGCGGCCGAAAGCCTCCAGGCCCACGGCGTCGTCGTTGTGCTCGCCCAACGCGTCCTGCGCCGGGCGCAGCGCCTCCACGTAGCGCTCCACGGCCTGCGGGCCGTACAGCGGCGCCAGGAACTCGCTCAGGTAGCGCAGCCGCTTCAGGCGCTTGCGCACGCGGTGCTGCTGCTCCACGGGCAGCTCGGTAAAGCGTTCGCCGTCCCGCACCACCTGCTTGTGCAGTTTCACGAGCCGCCGGCGCAGCGCCTTGCGGCAGCCGCCGTCGTGCTTGCACGGCGCCTCGTCCGGCGCCTCGGCCAGCGTGAACGCCAGCAGGTCCAGCAGCACCGCCTGGAACTCCGGGTCGCGCACGGCCGCGGCGGGCGGGTGCACTTCGCCCTCGGCCTTGGGCCACTGCAGCCCGGCCGGCGCGCCCGCCTGCGCCAGGCGCGCGAGCACGGCGCGGGCCACGGCCTCCTGGTCGCGCACTTCGCCCAAGCGTGAGAAGGTGGTGGCGAGCACCTGCGCACCGGCCTCGTCCAGCGCGGGGGCGAAGTCGCCCAGCTCGCGCAGCGCCGTGCGCAGCCGGCGCAACCCCACGCGGGCCTGGTGCACGTGCTCGGCTTCCACGCTGCCCGCGGCGATCGCGCCCGCGTTGGGCAGGATCTGCTCCAGGCAACTGGCCACGATGGCGCGCAGCAGCGCCTGCGGCGACTGCGACCACGCCAGCGCCGGCACGCCGGCCTTGATCGCGGGACCGACATCGCGCCCCTCGGCCAGCAGCGCCCCGCGCCGCGCCAGGGCGGCCGTGGACAGCCACAGCCCGTGCGTCGCCACCCAGGGCCGCGCCAGCTCGAACAGCGCCGTCACCGGCCCGTCCTTGAGCTCCAGCTCCAGCTCGCACACCGGCACGCTGCGGCCCTTGGCGTGCAGGCTGCCCACGTCGAAGGCCACCTCGACCTGCGCGCCGTGCCGGTTCATCACCCGCGCGCGGCGCTCCACGCGGCTGTGGAACTGCTCCACCACCAGGGTGGAGAGGTCGTCCAGCGCCCCGCCCAGTGCCTTGGCCAGCGCCCGCCCGGCGGGGCTCCCGCCATGCCGCCGGATATCGGGCCTGGGCACCTCCCGCCCCTCCTGGGCGGACACCTCCACCTCGTCCTCCAGGCGCTGCAGCAGGTGGCCGCCGTCGCCCTTGAGCGTCTGCACCCACTGGCCGTTCTCGCGGCGCAGCCGCCACGAAAAGCCGTGCGCGGCGAGCTGGCGGCCGGCCGTGTCGAAGTAGTGGGCCTCCAGCCGCGTGAGGTGCCATTGCGCCACGTCCAGCGCCGCTTCCAGCGCGGCGCGGTGTTCCGAGGGAACTTGCAGCTTGATCTCGACTTCGTGCACGAATGAGCCTCCTTCACGGCGCGCCGGCCGATGGTTCGTTTGCGGTTGGCCTGCGGTTCGGCCGCGGCTCAGCCGTCGCCGGCCAGCAGCCGCTGCGGCAGCTCGGTGAGCTGCCAGGCGCCGCCCTGGCGCTCGAACACCCACACCAGGTCGAAGCGCGCCGCGTCCCAGCGGCGCGCGGGCCCGCCGCACAGTGCCTGCGCGACGTCGCCCATGGTCTGGTGGCGCCAGCACACCAGCACCGGGCCGCGGCAGGCCAGCACGGCGGCAAGCATTGGCGCCAAGGCATCCTCGGAGCCGAAGCGCGTGTCCACCTCCAGGCCCAGCCGCCGCGCCAGCGGCTGCACCGTGCACAGCGGGCGCCGGCTCTTGCCGGCGTCGGTGGCGGCGAACACGGCCATGGGCGGGGCCAGCGGCCGGTAGGCCGCGCCATGCCCCGCGCAGGCCGTGAACAGGCCCGCCAGCGCCCCGGCGCGCTGCCAGCCGCGCACGGACAGCGCCTCGGCATCCGGGTGGCCGGACTCGTCGACGCCCAGGATGCCGGCGCCCTTGTCAGGCTCCTCGGCATGCCGGATCAGCATCACGCGGCGGGTGGCAGGCATGGTGTGGACGTCAGGGCAAACACCGCACCCGGCCACGAACGGGCGCGGCTTGCGCTGCGTCGGCACACCTTGCACCCCAAGCCGTGACAGCTTGATGAAGGCGCCGCTTACACGGTGTCCCCACTCGGCTTTCATAGGGAAACACCTTGTTGCATGGCCGAATCGCGGCCTTGATGCAGGCGTAACCACCTGCCCGCATCGCCTCCCCCCGTTTGACTCGATGGAACACAACATGATTTTCGGACCCCGAGCCACCCTGAGAGCCAAGCTGGCCGCCGGTGCGGTCGCATCCATTTTGACGCTGCTCGTCGTCCTGGCTGCCGCCACGCTGGCGCTGCGCGACGTGAACGCCGAGTTCGGCGCCTTTGCCGACAACGAGTTCGCCGCCCAAGCCGGCGTGGCCACGCTGCGGCTGCACTTGGGCGAGGTGATGCGCCTGGACAAGGAGGCGCTCATCAACATCGACGATGCGCAGGCCGCCAAGGCGCTGCAGTCGCGCTGGCACCAGGCGCTGGGCGCCGCCAAGGACAGCCTGCAATCCCTGCGCGAGCGTGGCAACGGCGCCGCGGCCGACGAGTTGGGCGCCCTGCTCTCCGGCTACGAGAAGAGCGCCGGCGCGGTGATACAGGACAGCATCAACGGCCGCATCGTCACCGCCACCGAGGGTTTCCAGCTGCTCTCCGGCGCGCGTGCGCAGGCCGATCGCCTGGCCGCGCTGGTGGGCCGGCTCTCGGACGACGTAGCCGCGCGCGGCCAGGAGCGGCGCGCGCATGCGCAGTCGCGCAGCGACTTCTGGCGCCAGGCCATGTTGGGCGTGGCGGCGCTGTCGATCGCGGTGTTCGCCTGGCTGGCTTGGGCCGGCGTGCGCGCCGTGACCGTGCCGCTGACGCATGCCGTGGCGGTGGCGCAACGCATTGCCAAGGGCGACCTGGCCGGCGACATCGCCACGGGCGGGGTGCAGGAGTTCTCGCAACTGCTGCGCGCCATGGCGGCCATGCAGGCGCGGCTGCGCGAGATGCTGCACGACATGCAGCAGTCCAGCCAGGCGGTGGCCGCGGCCAGCGTGCAGATCGCCGCGGGCAACGGCGACCTCTCCTCCCGCACCGAGCGCACCGCGGCGGACCTGCTGCAGACGGCCGCGGCCATGAGCGAGCTCGCGCGCTGCGTGGGCCACACCGAGCACACGGCCAACGCCGTGACGCAACTGGCCCACTCGGCCACCGGCGCCGCGCAGGACGGCAGCGAGGCCGTGGCCAGCGTGTGCGGCGCCATGGACCAGCTCGAACGCAGCGCCTCGCGCATCACGGAGATCACCGGCGTGATCGAGCGCATCGCGCTGCAGACGCGGCTGCTGGCGCTCAACGCCGCGGTGGAGGCCGCGCGCGCGGGCGTGCAGGGCCGCGGCTTCAGCGTCGTGGCGCAGGAAGTGGGCGTGCTGGCCGAGCGTGCCGCGTCGGCCTCGGCCGAGATCGCGTCGCTGGCGCGCGAGTCGGTGCACGTGGTGGATCAGGGCACGCAGGCCGCGAACGACGCGCAGGCGCGCATGGAGCGCATCAACGCCTCGGTGGCGCGCATGGCGCACTCCATGGAAGAGCTGCTGCAGGCCGCCGCCAACCAGACCAGCCGCATCCGCGAGCTCAGCGGCGCCGTCTCCGAGGTGGAGGCCGCCACGCAGCAGAACGCGGCACTGGTGCAGCAGTCGGCCGCGACGTCGGAGCTGCTGCACCGCCAGGCCAGCCGGCTGCAGGGCTTGACCGCCAATTTCAAGCTGGCGGTGTGAGGCGCCGAGGGCGGGCCGGCACGGCGCCGGCTTGCCCCATGAACCCGGTGTTAGACCGTCTAACGCCTGCCGTTCGAGCGGCCTGGCCGCCGCCCGGCTACGCCGCCGCGGGCTGGTCGCGCCGGCGCAGCGCCAGCCAGGCCAGGCCCGCGCCCATGGCGAGCACCGCGGGCACCGAGCCGAGGTTCAGCCAGCTCCAGCCCTGCGCGGCGCTGACCAGGGCGCCGGAGCTGAAGGCGGTGACGGCCATGACGGCGAACATGATGAAGTTGATGGCGCCCTGCGCCCTGTCCTTCTCCACCGCCGTGTAGGCCGACAGCGACAGCGTGGTGGCGCCGGTGAAGAGGAAGGCCAGCAGCACCAGCGCCAGGCGGGCCACGGCCGCCAGCGCCAGGTAGGCGCCCACGAAGGGCAGCGCCGCCAGGTCGCGCGTGCGCGAGGCCAGGTTGGGCCCCACCACGGCGCCCAGCAGCCCGCCGGCCATCACCAGCGACACCGCCTTCTCGCGCGCGGCGGGCGCGGCGAACTCCGCGGCCGTGAAGCGGTAGAGCTGGCCGTTGGCCGAGTGGTAGCCGGCCACCAGCGTGGCGAAGCACATCAGCCAGAAGTTGCGCGTGCTGGCCGCCCAGGCGCACAACAGCGTGGAGCCCAGCGCCACCAGCAGGCCAAATTGAAAACTGGCCTTGCGGCCGAAGCGGGCCTGCGTCCAGGCCACGGGGCCGGTGCACAGCGCGCCGCCCACCACGTAGGCCATCACCGGCAGCGTGGCCATCCAGGCGTGAGGCGCCATGGACAGGCCGGCCAGGCCGTTGATGGCGATGAAGGTGACGTTGTTGGTGAGGAACAGGCCCTGCAAGGCGACCAGCGCCCAAAGGTTGCGACTCATGGAGGGGGACAAAAGGGGAGTGACTTCCTGGACCTGGACGGCGCCGCGGCTTCAGCCGGGCGCGTGCGCTGCCGGCACCGCCGTGAGGTAGCCCACCGCGGCGCCGTTGCGGTCGCGGTAGCGGGCGCGGATCAGCGGGTCCAGCACCGGCCTCACCTTGTCGTGCAGCGGCGATTCCCAGTCGCCCGGGTGCTGGAAATTGCTCATGACGTAGGTGAACCCGTTGACGGCGTCCACCGCGTGCAGCCCCGTGGACTCGGCCCCGGCCGGGCAGGACAGCAGGCGCGAGAGCCGGCCCGTGTCCACCTCGTAGGCCCACAGGAAGCTGTTGACGTGGGTGCTGCTGTCCTCGCCGATGAAGAGGGTGCGCAGCGCCTCGTTGAACTTCAGGTTGTCCGGCATGGACAGCTTGTCCGGGTGGGCGAAGTTGCCCAGCGCGTCCTGCCGCCGCAGCTTGCCGCCGCCGAAGTCCTCGGCCACCAGCGCGGGCACGGCGGCCATGTCCACGGGCACCCAGTCGCTGGCGATGGGCGCGCCACGGTGGTCCCGCTGGCCGCCGCGCAGGTTTTGCGCGTAGACGGCGCCGGAGTACGGCCCTTCCACCTTCACGCCGCCGGAGCCGTCGAGCATGGAGGCTTCTATGCGCGACATGGCGACGTAGGCCACCTTGTCGCGCGCGTTGACGGTGGTGCCTTCCCACTTCGTAAAGCCCAGCGAGCCGCCCGCCAGCGCGGCAAAGCGGTGCGTCTCCAGAAAGGCCGCGGCCTTTTCCATGCCCGGTTTCACGCGCACCCAGTGGAAGCCGCCGGCAAAGGGGATCTTGGTGAAGCTGGCGTCGCCGGGGTCGGCCTTGCTCACGTCCATGATGTCGGCGGCGCGTATGCCGCCGTCCACCAGCGCGCGTATCTCGGCGCTGCTGGCGTGGCCCAGGCGTATCCAGCTCAGCGTGGCGGCGCCGGGGCCGCTGGCGGAGGTCTGGTGCCACCGGCCCACGTACAGCGTGCCGGCGCAGAGGTCGCGCGGCCGGTCGGCAATGAACATGAAGGCCCCGGCGTTGGTGGCGTCGTCGCCCATGAGCACGGTGCGCTCGTCCGGCATGACCTGCACCAGCTCGTGCGAGATGCGCCCAAGGCAGTAGTGCTTGGCGATGCGGCCCGTGCCGTCGGGCAGCACCGTCACTTCCGGCAGGTGGCCGTAGTGGTAGGGGTTGGCGCGGGCCGGGTCGCCATACAGGTGCCGGCTGAACGCGGCCAGGCTTTCGTCGCCGAACGCGGCGTCGGGCTCGTACTCCTCGCTGGCCAGGTGCGTGTTCCAGGGCGAGAGGCTGGCGCCGCAGGTGGTCCACAGGCCGTGCACGGCGCTGGTGTCCACGTTGGCGTACTTCACGAGGCGCAGGCGGCCGGTGGCGGGGTCCTGGTCCAGCGTGAGCACGGCGATGGGCGAAGGCAGCTGGCCGTACATGGAGGCGCCCGCGGCGTCGCGCGTGGTGTATTCGAACTGCACCACGGCAAAGAGGGTGTGGCCGCGCACGCCGGGCACGTTCGCCCGGGGCAGTTGCAGCAGCGACATCCCGTCCGGCGCGTCGGAGAAGAACTGGCGGCGGCCGGGGTCGCTCGCGTCCACGATGGGGCGGTTGTGGATGTCGAAACAGCCGCCGGCCACGACCTGGCCGCCCGCGCCGTCCGGCACCAGCGCGCCGGTGATGAAGAAGGTGTCGTACTGCAGCGCATGGCGGTGCTGCGAGCCGTCGGCCAGCGTGGCGACCAGGGCCGAGGCGACGCGGGTGGTGGCCATGGCGGCCGGGTCGGCCAGCGTGGGCGCGGCCATGCCTTCGAAGCGCACGCTGCGCACGGGCCCGCGGCCCTGGGGGGCGGCAGGGGCCGCGTCCGGCCCGGGGCGGCCTGAGGCGCAGCCCGCGGCGGCCAGCGGCAGCAGCGGCACGCCGCCCAGGAGCTGGAGCATGCGGCGGCGGGAGGGCGTCGGGGAGTTGTGCATGGGGGTGTGGCTGGGCCTGGTGCCGCCAACTTCGGAAGCGCTGCGGCGCGGCAGTGTGCCTTGCCGGGGCGCCCAAGGCCGCCTGCGCGGGCCGCGGCCGCTGGGGGGCCGAGCGCGCGGCGTCATGGATGCGTCACCGATCCGACACCGCTTCGTCACGGCGTGCGCCCAGCATGGCCTGCCATGCACCGCGACCCTCCTCCCCTGCCCAACTTCCCCGACCTGTCCGGGCGCCACCCCGCGCCCGGCCCGCGCGGCGACGGCCGCTGGCTCGTCCGCACGGTCTGGATCTCGGACCTGCACCTGGGCACGCCGGGCTGCCAGGCCGAGGCGCTGCTGGACTTCCTCAAGCGTGTCGATTGCGAAACCCTCTACCTCGTGGGCGACGTCATCGACGGCTGGCAACTGCGCCGCTCCTGGTACTGGCCGCAGGCGCACAACGACGTGGTGCAGAAGCTGCTGCGCAAGGTGCGCAAGGGCACGCGGGTGGTGTTCGTCCCCGGCAACCACGACGAGTTCGCGCGCCGCTACGTGCAGCACGAGTTCGGCGGCATCGAGGTGGTGGACGAGGCCGTGCACCGCACCGCCGACGGCCGGCGGCTGTGGGTGACGCACGGCGACCTCTTCGACGGCGTGGTGCAGTGCGCCAGGTGGCTGGCCTACCTGGGCGACAACCTCTACGAGCTCACGCTGCGCCTGAACCGCCACTTCAACCGCCTGCGCGCGCGGCTGGGCTTGCCGTACTGGAGCCTGTCCAAATACTTGAAGCTCAAGGTCAAGCGCGCGGTGAGCTACGTCAGCGACTTCGAGCGCGCCGTGGCCCACGAGGCGCGCAAGCGCGGCGTGGACGGCGTGGTGTGCGGCCACATCCACCACGCCGAGATTCGCAACATCGACGGGCTGCTCTACTGCAACGACGGCGACTGGGTGGAGAGCATGACGGCGCTGGTGGAGCACTTCGACGGGCAACTGGCCATCGTCGAATGGGGCCGGCCGGACACGACGCTGCCCGTGCCCTTGTCCGGCGACGAGGCCCCGGCGCCCCTGCGCTGGCCGCCCACGCTGCCCAACCCGGTGCAGGTCCGGGTGCAGCCATGAGGATCGCGCTGGTCACCGACGCCTGGCAGCCCCAGGTCAACGGCGTGGTCACGGCGCTGGTGGAGCTGGTGGAGGGCGTGCGCGCCCGCGGCCACGAGGTGCACGTCATCGAGCCCGGCGCCTACCGGCGCTTTCCCTGCCCCGGCTACCGCGAGATCGAGATCGCCTGGCGCCCCGGGCGCGGCGTGGCCCGCCAGCTCGACGCCTTGCAGCCAGACGCCGTGCACATCGCCACCGAAGGCCCCATGGGCGCGGCCGCGCGGCGGCACTGCCTGCGGCGCGGCTGGGCCTTCACGACCGCCTTCCACACGCGATTCCCGGAAATCCTGGCCAAGGGGCTGCGCATTCCCGTGCGTTGGAGCTACGCGTGGTTCCGGCGCTTTCACGCGCCGGCCAGCGCCGTGATGGTGCCCAGCGACGGCATGCTCAATCTGCTGCGCGGCCACGGCTTCACCAACGCGCGGGCGTGGTCGCACGGCGTGGACCTGCGGCTGTTCCAGCCCGCGGCCGCCCTCAGGCCCGGCGAGCCGCCTGAGCCGTGGCGGCGCCCGGTGTTCCTCTACGTCGGCCGCCTCTCCTACGAGAAGAACCTGGAGGCCTTCCTGTCGCTGGACCTGCCGGGCGACAAGGTGGTGTACGGCACGGGGCCCCTGCGCGACGCGCTGATGAAGGCCTTTCCCGGCGTGCACTGGCGCGGCATCGTGCCGCGCCATGAGCTGCCGGCCATCTACGGCAGCGCGGACGTGTTCGTGTTTCCCGGCCGCAGCGAGACCTTCGGCCTGGTCATGCTCGAAGCCATGGCTTGCGGCACGCCCGTGGCGGCCTACCCGGTGCCCGGACCGCTGGACGTGGTGGGCGACTCCGGCGGCGGCGTGCTGCACGAAGATTTACACACCGCTGCGTTGCAGGCCCTGGCGCTGCCGCGCCAGGGTGCGCGCGAGCGCGCGCTGCGCTTTGACTGGTCCGCGGTGTGCGACCAGTTCCTGCGGATGCTGGTGTCGGTGCGCAGTGGAGCGGCCGCCGGCATGGCGCCGCGCTGCCCGCCCGCCGGCGCCTGAGCGCCCTGCGCCGCGGCGAAGCGCTTCAGTGCCGCAGCAGCGCGAAGTGCTGCTCGGTCCAGCCGCCGCTCCAGCGGCGGTAGTGGCCCTCGTCGTCCAGGGCGTCCAGCGGCACGGTCTCGGCCGTGCCTTCAATCAGTTGTCCGCCGTAGCGGCTGAGGATTTCCTCGCGCGTGGCCTTGAACGGCATGTAGTTGCGCCCGTCCACGTCGAAAACGTCGAAGCTGTAAACCGTGACCTGATGGGGTTCCACGTCCACTCCTCTGTCGGTGTTGAGGTGCGCGCATTCTATGGAAAACCCCTGCGGAAATCCCCGTATTCATGGGGTGGGTAAAGCCTGGGGCCTTGGGGAAATGCGCCTCCTGTGGCAAGGCCCGGTCATCGTGCCGTCACGCACCGGGCAGACAAGGGCGGCCTTGACGTTGCTTGAGCAAAGGCAGGTTTCACATGGCTGCATGTCACATCCCGGGATACCGCTCGCCGCAGTACGAGCAGGGCTTCGACGAGCTGTGGGCGCTGGCCTGCCGCGGCCTGGTCACGGTGGAGCAGGTGCGCCAGGAAATGATGCGGCTGCATTGGCGGCATGTCGTGGCCCTGCCGCGGCACGACGGCGCGCAGGGGCTGGGCGACGCCCGCGCCGCGGCGCCGGCGTCCAGCAGCCCCGTGCTGGTCGCGAGGGACGGCTGACGGAGCCGGAAGCGCCGTGACGGCGTGATGACGGCCGGCTCCCGCACTTGAACCGCCCCGCGCGGCGCCCACCCCGGCCGGGCGCGGGAGCGGCGGCGCCACGTCACGGCGCTGACATGCGCGCTGCGCACAGTGCGCCCGCGTCCAAAGCTTGGGCGTGCAAGCACCTGGAGTCCTTCGATGATGATTCTTCGCCGCCGGCTGCTGGCCGGCCTGAGCGCTGCGCTGGTGATGGTTGCCCCCGCAGCGATGGCGGCTCCACCCGGGCAGGACAAGCCCGGCGCCGCGGAGCCCGTGGTCATCGCCCACCGCGGCGCCAGCGGCTACCTGCCGGAGCACACGCTGGCGGCCTACTGGATGGCCATTGAAATGGGCGCGGACTACATAGAGCCGGACCTGGTGAGCACCCAGGACGGCGTGCTGGTGGCGCGGCACGAGAACGCCATCGCCATCCTCAACGCCGACGGCAGCGTGCGCGAAGCCACCACCGACGTGGCCGACCGCCCCGAATTCGCCGCGCGCCGCGCCACCAAGACCATAGACGGCGTCACCCTCACCGGCTGGTTCACCGAGGACTTCACCCTCGCCGAGCTGAAGACCCTGCGCGCCCGCGAGCGGCTGCCCGCGCTGCGCGTGGCCAACGCGCGCTTCGACGGCATGTTCCAGGTGCCCACGCTCACCGAGATCCTGCGCCTGGTGAAGGACGCCAACGACCGCCGCCGCGAGCGCGCCGGCGGCAAGCCCTGGCGGGCCGTGGGCCTCTATCCCGAGACCAAGCACCCGAGCTACTTCCAGGGCCTGGGCCTGTCGCTGGAGGAGCCGCTGGTGCGCACGCTGCACGCCTGGGGCTACCAAAGCCGCAAGGACCCGGTCTTCATCCAGTCCTTCGAAGTCGCCAACCTGCGCAAGCTCGCGGGCATGACCAGGCTGCCGCTGGTGCAACTGCTCAACGGCAGCGGCCAGCCCTGGGACTTCACGGTGTCCGGTGACGCCCGCACCTATGCCGACCTGGCCAAGCCCGCGGGCCTGGCGGACATCGCCGGCTATGCGCAGGGCGTGGGTGCCAACACCAGCCTGATGATCCCGCTGGTGGCCGGCCGCTTGGGCACGCCCACCACGCTGGTGCGCGACGCGCATGCCGCGGGGCTGCTGGTGCACGGCTGGACCTTCCGCGCCGAAAACCAGTTCCTGCCGGACGACTTCGACCAGGGCAGCGACCCCGCCGCGCTGGGCGACCTGGCGGGCCAGGTGCGCGCCTTCCTCAACCTGGGCATGGACGGCTTCTTCACCGACCACGCCTTCCTGGGCGTGCAGGCGCGCAACGGCTGGCAGCGGCGCTGAGGCGCCGCCTGGCCGCCACCGCGGGCGGCTGCGCACAGCCGTGGTGCCTACCCTTGCTTACAGCTTGGGCCGGCCCGCCGCCAGGGAGGCGCGGCGCGGCCGGCGCGCCTGGCGGCATGGCGATTGCAACCCGGCGGGCACCTGCAAATTGCGCGAGAAACACGATGCCTCAATCCTCATGGCGAGCCGCCGGCCTGCTGGCGGCGCTGGCGTCCTGGGCGCTGGCCACCGGTCCCGCGATGGCCGGCAGCGACAGCGTCAACGGCTGCAGCCTCACCACGGCCACGCTGTGCCCCGACGCCAGCCTGGCGCACGCCGACCTGCGCGGCGCCGAGCTCAACCACTCCAACTTCCTCAAGGCCGACCTCACCGGCGCTGACCTCACGGGTGCCAAGCTGCGCGAGGCCAACCTCAACCAGGCCCGCCTGCCCGGCGCCCGGCTGGAGCGCGCCAGCCTGGGCAAGACGGCTTTCCGCGCCGCGCAGATGCAGCGCACGTCGCTGCAGGCCGCCGAGCTGACCGAGGCCAACCTGCAAAACGCCAAGCTGGCCGAGGCCAACCTGTCGCAGGCCCGTGCCGGCGGCGCCAGCTTCAACGGCGCCAGCCTCCAGGGGGCGGACCTGCGCCAGGCCGACCTGCGCGGCGCCGACTTCAACGCCGCCGAGCTGCGCGGCGCGGCGCTCCAAGGTGCGGACCTGCGCGGCGCCAACTTCCAGGGCGCCAACCTCGACGGTGCCGATTTGAGCGGCGCCACCGTGGACGGCACCACGCAGTGGCGCGGCGCCATGGTGGACGGCTGCAAGGGCTGCCCGCCGCACTGACGCTCACCGAGGCTGGGCCGCGCGCGTGGGTGCCGGCGCGGCTTCAGCTCATTCGGCGGGGGGCTGCACGTCCACCACGAAGCTGTAGCCGTGGCGCTTGAAACCCAGGCGCTCGTAGAAGGCGTGCGCGTCGGCGCGCTTGGCGTTGGAGCTGAGCGCGAGCTTGTAGCAGCCGGCCTGGCCGGCGATGCGCAGGGCGTGCGCCATCAAGGTCCGGCCCAGGCCGCGGCCCTGCGCGTCGGGGTGCACGGCCACGTCCTCCACCAGCGCGCCGGGCGTGCCGCCGTGGGCCAGCAGCGGCAGGACGAACAGCGTGAGCGTGCCCAGCAGCGCGCCGCCATCGGCCGCCGCGGCCACCAGCACGCGGGCGCCGGGCAGCGACTGCAGCCGGGCGAAATGGGCGCGCAGGGTGTGCGGGTCACTGGTGCCCGGCGCGTCCACGCCGGAGGTTTCATACAGCAGGGCGATGCCGGCGAGGTCCCGGGCGTCGGCGTCGCGGATGAGCCAGTCGGTGTCCATGGGCTTGTGCGGTTCCAGGGGATGGAATCGTCACCGTAGCACCCAGGGATTCACCCCGGTCCCCAAGGCGCGCAAGCACATGAGCGGGCGGCAGAATTGCCGCGCCTCGTGGGCGGCTTGGCACCGCAGCACCCCCTTTGCGCAGAAAGACAACTCCCATGGACAAGAAACCCGCCCGCCCCTTCCGCTCGCGCGAGTGGTTCGCCGACCCGCAGCGCTCGGACATGACGGCGCTGTACCTGGAGCGCTTCATGAACTACGGCCTCACGCCGGCCGAGTTGCGCTCAGGCAAACCCATCATCGGCATCGCGCAGACGGGCAGCGACCTCTCGCCCTGCAACCGCATCCACCTGGAGCTGGCGCGCCGCGTGCGCGAGGGCATCCGCGACGCCGGGGGCATTCCCATGGAATTCCCGGTGCACCCCATCTTCGAGAACTGCCGCCGCCCAACCGCCGCGCTGGACCGCAACCTGGCCTACCTGGGGCTGGTCGAGATCCTCTACGGCTACCCGATAGACGCCGTGGTGCTCACCACGGGCTGCGACAAGACCACCCCCTCCGGCATCATGGCCGCCAGCACGGTGGACATCCCGGCCATCGTGCTCTCCGGCGGCCCCATGCTCGACGGCTGGCACGAGGGCGAGCTGGTGGGCTCGGGCACCGTCATCTGGCGCAGCCGCCGCAAGTTGGCCGCGGGCGAGATCGACGAGGAGGAGTTCCTGCAGCGCGCCTGCGACAGCGCCCCGTCCGCAGGGCACTGCAACACCATGGGCACGGCCTCCACCATGAACGCCGTGGCCGAGGCGCTGGGCCTGTCGCTGCCCGGCTGCGCCGCCATTCCCGCGCCCTACCGCCAGCGCGGCCAGATGGCCTACGACACGGGCCGGCGCATCGTGGAGATGGCCTACGAGGATCTGCGGCCGTCCAAGATCCTCACGCGCGAGAGCTTTCTCAACGCCTTGTCGGTGGTGAGCTGCTGCGGCGGCTCCAGCAACGCGCAGGTGCACATCATGGCCATGGCCGCCCATGCCGAAGTGGAGCTGGAGCCCACGGACTGGACCCAGCACGCCTACGAGCTGCCGCTGCTGGTGAACATGCAGCCCGCGGGCAAGTACCTGGGCGAGCGCTTCTTCCGCGCCGGCGGCGTGCCCGCCGTGATGTGGGAGCTGCAGCAGGCCGGCAAGCTGCACGGCCAGTGCCTGAGCGTCACCGGCCAGCCCATCGGCGAGAACCTGCAGGGCCGCGAGGCCACGGACCGCGAGGTGATTCGCCCCTTCAACGATCCGCTGATGGAGCGCGCGGGCTTCCTGGTGCTCAGCGGCAACCTGTTCGACTTCGGCATCATGAAGACCTCGGTGATCTCCGAGCGCTTCCGCAACCGCTACCTGAAAAATCCAGGCCAGGAAGGCGTTTTCGAGGCACGCGCCATCGTCTTCGACGGCGCGGACGACTACCACCACCGCATCAACGACCCGGCGCTCAATATCGACGAGGGCTGCATCCTCGTGATGCGCGGCGCCGGCCCGCTGGGCTGGCCGGGCTCGGCCGAGGTGGTGAACATGCAGCCGCCCGACGCCCTCATCCGCCGCGGCATAGAAACCCTGCCCACCTTGGGCGACGGCCGCCAGTCGGGCACGGCCGACAGCCCCTCCATCCTCAACTGCTCGCCGGAGAGCGCCGCGGGCGGCGGCCTGTCCTGGCTGCAGACGGGCGACGTGATCCGCATCGACCTCAACGCCGGCACCTGCGACGCGCTGGTGGCGACGGAGGAAATCGAGCGCCGCAAGCGCGACCTGCCCGCGCCGCCCGTGCCCGCGAGCCACTCGCCGTGGGAAGAGCTGTACCGCGAAAAGACCAACCAGCTCGCCGACGGCGCCACGCTGGAGTTCGCGCTGAAATACCGGCGCATCGCCGCCAAGACGCCTCGGCACAACCACTGAAGGCGGCGCTGGCGTGATCGCGTGGGGGGGACGCGGCCCCCCGCGATTTCACGCGACTGTCACGGCGGCTCCTTAACTTGGGTCAAGCGCCACGGGCGTCGGCTTGCCTTGTGCAAGCCGATATGTCCGCGGTTTCCAAAGCCCAGAAGGAGTTCCCTGGATGACTGCATCCCGCCGCCATTTCGTCAAGATGCTCAGCGCCGGTGCCATGGTTGCGCCCTTGACCAGTTTGTACAGCCGTGCAGCCGGCGCCGCGCCGGCCTTTGGCGCGGGCTTCGGACCGCTGGCGCCCACGCTGCCGCTCAATACCGCCGACATCGCCCTGCCGGGGTATTTCGATTTCCGCAACCAGCCGCTGCTGGCGCTGCCGGAAGGCTTTCGCTACTGGGCCGTGTCCTTCACCGGCCAGACCATGAGCGACGGCACGCTGGTGCCCGGCGACCACGACGGCATGGCCTGCTTCCGCGGCGCGGACGGCACCACCCTCCTCGTGCGCAACCACGAGCTCAACAACCGCGAGAGCAAGTTCGGCAACCTGCGCGGCGTGGACGTGGCCGAGGCGCTCAAGTACGACCCCTACGCCAACGGCGGCACCACCACGCTGGTGCTGGACGCGCAGGGCCGGCTGCTGCGCCACTACGCCTCGCTGGGCGGCACCAACAACAACTGCGCGGGCGGCCTCACGCCCTGGGGCACCTGGCTGACCTGCGAGGAAACCACGGCCATTCCGCTGGCCGTGCCCACGACCTACCAGAAGCGCCACGGCTACGTGTTCGAGGTGCCGGCCATGGGCACCGGCCCGGTCAAGGCCCAGCCCATCGTGGCCATGGGCCGCTTCAGCCACGAGGCCACGGCCACCGACCCGCGCACGGGCATCGTCTACCAGACCGAGGACACCGGCGACAGCCTCTTCTACCGCTACGTGCCCGTGCAGCCGGGCCAGCTCCTGGCCGGCGGCACGCTGCAGGCGCTGCGCATCAAGGGCTCCAGCACGTCCGTCAACACCGGCCTGGGTTTCGGCGACCGCGTGGGCCAGGCGCTGCCGGTGGAGTGGGTGACCATCCCGAACCCGGACCCCGTGGACAACGTCTTCGCCAACAGCGTGCGCGGCCAGGGCCAGGCGCTGGGGGCCACGCGCTTCGTCCGCGGCGAGGGCGCCTGGTACGGCAACGGGCTGATCTACTTCACCTGTACCTCCGGTGGCGACATCGGCGCCGGCCAAGTGTGGGCGCTCGACCCCGCGGCGCAGACGCTGACGCTGGTGGTGGAGTCCACCGACCGCGCCGTGCTGGAGATGCCGGACAACATCACCGTGGGCCCCGACGGGCGCCTCTACGTGTGCGAGGACGGCGACGGCGGCAACAACATCGTGGGCGTCAATGCGCGCGGCGAGCTGTTCCGCGTGGCGGAGAACCGCATCAACGACAGCGAGTTCGCCGGCGGTTGTTTCTCGCACAACGGCCGCTTCATGTTCGTGAACCTCCAGACGCCGGGCATCACGCTGGTGATCGAGGGGCCCTGGCGCAAGTGCCAGGCCTGACGCAGGCGGTGCCGCCTTGCGGCGGCGCACGCGCGGCTGCCTGAAGCCTTCACGCTGATGTCTTCGCAGGGCGGCCCGTCGCCCTGCGCTCCGACTTCACGGCGGCGTGTCGCCGCCTGATCGCCGCCTCAGGCTGACGCCGGCCCGCCCAAGCGCTGCGTCAGCCGCTTGGCCGCGTCGCGCACGGCGTCCGTGAACTCCGGCTTCATGCGTTGCTCAGGCAACGTCAGCGTCAGTGCGCCGGCCAGCTCGCCCGCGGCATTCCACACCGGCGCGGAGATGCCGGTGAGCCCCGGCACGCGGTCGCTGGACAGCACCACGAAGCCGCGCTGGCGTATCTCCTCGTACATGCGCCCCTGGGCGCCCCCGAACGCCATCAGCACCCGTCCACCGGCGCCCCGGTCCAGCGGCAGCAGGTCGCCGGCGCGGATGTGGTCGCGCAGCAGGTGCGGCGAATCCACCCGGTACAGGCACAGCCGCTGGTCGCCCTGGCGGACGTGGAAAGCGGCGCTCTCCTGCGTCGCGGCCACGAGCTCGCGCATCGCCGGCATCACCTGCGCCTCCAGCGAGAAGGAGGCGGCGTAGACGGCATTGAGCCGCGCCACCTCCGGTCCCAGCGCGTAGCGGCCGTCGGCCATGCGCTGCAGCAGCCGCGCGTGCTCCAGCGACGCCAGCAGCCGCAATGCGGTGCTCTTGTAGAGCTGGGTGCGCTCGGACAACTCCGCCAGCGACAAAGCGTCTTCGCCGCTGCGAAAGGCGCACAACAGGCTCAGGGCACGGTCCACCGCCGCAGCGCCGCCTGGGGCGGCGTGCTGGTCGGCCACGGAAGCAACAGCGGCTTTACGGGGCATCTCTTCGTTCTCGATTGCGTTCAGCGGGCGGTCCCGCCCGGGCTGGCGACTTTATCCCGCCGCATCCAGCGGGATTTGACGGTCCCTGGGTCCCGGCTTAAGATTCGTCTAACAGAACAACGTTCTAACCTACAGAATTTTGGAGACGAGCATGTCCCTGCCCTCGGTCCTGATCAGCGAAGTGGGCCCGCGCGATGGCCTGCAAAGCGTTGGGCGCACCATGCCCACGGCGGCCAAGTGCGCCTGGATAGACCGCCTCTTCGATGCCGGCCTGCGCGAGATCGAGGTCGGCTCGTTCGTCCCGGCCAGGCTGCTGCCGCAGATGGCGGACGTGGCCGACGTGGTGCGCCATGCGCTGGCCAAGCCCGGCCTGACCGTGATGGCGCTCGTGCCCAACCTGCGCGGCGCCGAGGCCGCGCTGGCCGCGGGCGTGCACAAGATCTCCATGCCGCTGTCGGCCAGCGAGGCGCATTCGCTGGCCAACGTGCGCAAGACGCGCGAGCAGGCGCTGCAGGATCTGTGCGCCATCACCGCGCTGCGCCGGGAGCGCTACCCCGCCGCGCGGGTCGAGGTCGGCATGTCCACCGCCTTCGGCTGCACCCTCCAGGGCGCCGTGCCGGAAGACGAGGTGGTGTGGGTGGCCGAGCGCGCCGTCGAGGCGGGCGTGGACGAGGTGGGCCTGTCCGACACCACCGGCATGGCCCATCCCGCGCAGGTGCGGCGCCTCTTTAACCGCGTGCGCGCCGCCATAGGCGAGCGCACCGGCGCGGCCCACATGCACAACACCCGCGGGCTGGGCCTGGCCAACTGCCTGGCCGCGTTTGATGTGGGCGTGCGCACCTTCGACGCCTCGCAAGGCGGCCTGGGCGGCTGCCCCTATGCGCCCGGCGCGTCAGGCAACGTGGTGACCGAAGACCTGGTGTTCATGTTCGAGGCCATGGGCGTGCACACGGGCGTGGACCTGGAGCGCCTGATGGCCGCGCGCGACGCGCTGGCCGCCGGCCTGCCCGGCGAGCCGCTCTACGGCATGACCCCCGAAGCCGGCCTGACCAAGGGCTTCACGTATGCCGACGGCCGCTGCCCCGCAAGCGAACGTCTGCTGGACCGCATTGAAAAGGACTGCGCATGAGCGAGCCCACCACTTCCGCCGCCACCCCCGCCGCCGCCCCGCACACCCAGGCGCTGCCGCTCGAAGGCGTGCGCGTCGTTGAGTTCACACACATGGTGATGGGCCCCACCTGCGGCATGATCCTGGCCGACCTCGGCGCCGAGGTCATCAAGGTCGAGCCGCTGGGGGGCGACAGCACGCGGCGCCTGCTGGGGTCGGGCGCAGGCTTCTTCTCCACCTTCAACCGCAACAAGAAGAGCCTGGCGGTGGACGTGAAGGACCCGCGCGGCCTGGAGATCGTGCTGCGCCTGGTGGCCGGCGCCGACGTCTTCAGCGAGAACTTCAAGGCCGGCACCATGGACCGGCTTGGGCTGGGCTACGAGGCGCTTTCCAGGCTCAACCCGCGCCTGGTCTACGTGGCGCACAAGGGCTTCCTGCCCGGTCCCTACGAGCACCGCACTGCGCTGGATGAGGTGGTGCAGATGATGGGCGGGCTGGCCTACATGACGGGCCCGGAAGGCCGCCCGCTGCGCGCGGGCACCAGCGTCAACGACATCATGGGCGGCATGTTCGGCGCGCTGGGCGCGATGGCGGCGCTGCAGCAGCGCGAGCGCACCGGCCGCGGCCAGGAGGTGCAGAGCTCGCTGTTCGAGAACAACGTGTTCCTCGTGGCGCAGCACATGATGCAGTTCGCCGTCACGGGCAAGCCCGCCGCGCCCATGCCCAGCCGCATCTCGGCCTGGGCGGTGTACGACGTCTTCACCGTCAAGGACGGCGAGCAGATCTTCCTGGCCGCGGTGAGCGACACGCAGTGGGCGCTGATGTGCCGCGAGTTCGGCATGGAGCGCCTGGCCGCCGACCCGCGCCTGAAGACCAACAACGACCGCGTGCGTGCCCGCGAATGGCTGCTGCCGGCGTTGCGCGACCAGTTCGCCGCGTACGGCGCGGCGGAGCTGGCCGCGCGCTTCGAAAAGATCGGCCTGCCCTACGCGCCCATCACGCGGCCGCAAGACCTGTTCAATGACCCGCACCTGCTGGGCACCGGCGGCCTGGCGCCGGTGTCGGTGCCGGCCGACGCCAGCGGCGCCGGCCAGGCAGTGGACACCCACACGCCGCTGCTGCCCCTGGCGCTGGGCGGCCAGCGCCTGCCGCTGCGCACGCCGCCGCCGGCACTGGGCGCGCACACGCAGGCGCTGCTGCGCGAGCTGGGCTGCGACGACACCCAGATCCAGGCCCTGCGTGCCGACGGCGTGATCTGCGCCCAGCCCGATGCCTCCCCGGCGAGCGCCGAGCCGGCCAAGGCCTGAAACCGTGCATTTGCACCCCGATTGAACACGGACATTCCCATGCAGACATTGAACTCCCGCCGTGGCGCACTGAAGACGCTCGCCATGCTGGCCAGCCTGGCCGCCACGACCGGCGCGATGGCCCAAGCCTGGCCTGCGCAGCCCATCCGGCTGGTGGTGCCGTACACGCCCGCCGGCGCCACCGATGTGGTGGCCCGTCTGGTGGCCGACCGCGTCACGGCCGACACCCAGTGGACCTTCGTGGTGGACAACAAGCCCGGCGCGGGCGGCAACATCGGCATGGACGCCGTGGCCAAGGCCAAGGCCGACGGCTACACCGTGGGCCTGGGCCAGACCTCCAACCTGGCGATCAACCCGACCCTCTACGCCAAGATGCCGTATGACGCGCTCAAGGCCTTCACGCCCATCGCCTTCGTGGCGCAGCAGCCGGTCGTGGTGGTGGTCAATGCCGCCTCGCCCTACAAGACGCTGGCCGACCTGGTGGCGGCCGCCAAGGCCAAGCCCGGTGCGCTGACCATGGCCTCGGCGGCCAATGGCACCGTCGGCCACCTGGCCGGCGAGCTGCTGGCCAAGCGCGCGGGCTACCAGGCCACGCACGTGCCGTACAAGGGCGCGGCGCCGGCACTCTCGGACCTCATGGGCGGGCAGACCGATTTCATGCTGCCCACGCCGCAGGCGGCGCTGCCGCTGATCAAGGGCGGCAAGCTGCGCGCGCTGGCCGTGACCTCGGCCAAGCGGCTGCCCATCCTGGGCGACGTGCCCACCGTGGGCGAGGCGGGCTACCCGGGTTTCGAGGCGCTGGATTGGAAGGTGCTGGTGGGGCCGGCCGGAATGCCGGCCGACATCGTCAAGCGCATGCACGACGCCGTGGAGGCCGCCCTGGCCAAGCCCGCCACCATCGCCAAGCTGGTGGAAGAAGGCAGCTCCCCCATGACGGGCACGCTGGCTCAGCTCGCGCAGTTCCTCAAGGCCGAGCACGCCCGCTGGGGCGACGTCGTCCGCTCGGCCGGCGTGAAGCCCGAGTAAGCCCCGCACCCATGGCAATTCCAAGGACGCCGGGCCAAGGCCCAGGCCGTTCCATTGCAGGAGACATCCATCTCCTGTTGGTGGCCGTCACGCGCGGCCATGCCGTCTGGCGCGGGCCGCTGCTGCCTGAAGGGTCCGTTTCCAAGGTCGGTGCGTTTCGCACCTTCTTCGGCACCAGCGGGCCGGACGGCATGACCATCGATGCCGACAACCGCGTGGTGGTCGCGACGGTCTATAAGCAATCAATTACTTGCCTAAAGCAAGCAATTGGCCGATGATCTGGCCATGACCTCCAGCAACCGCATCGAAGCCGTCCGCCGCTTCAACCGCTTCTACACCCGCCAAATCGGCGTGTTGAACGAGGGCTTGCTGGACTCGGAATTCACGCTCACCGAGTGCCGCATCCTGTGGGAGCTGGCGCATCTGGACGACGGCGCTGGCATCACTGCCACTGACCTGGGACGCCTGCTGGATCTGGATGCAGGCTATCTGAGCCGCTTGCTGCGTGCCTTGAAGGAGCGCGAGCTTGTGGACGCCACCCGCAGCAAGGACGACGCTCGCCAGTCGCTGCTGCAACTCACCGCCGCCGGCCGCCTCGCCTTCGAGCCGCTGGAGCGCCGCTCGCAACAGCAGGTCGAGGCGCTGCTGAGCCGGCTCAGCGATACACAGCAGGCCGAGCTGCTGCAGGCCTTTCAGCGTGTGCAACTCCTGCTGGACGAGGCGGGCGGCAAGTTGGCGAAGAACAGTTTCATCTTGCGGCCTCACCGTCCAGGCGACATGGGTTGGCTGGTGTCGCGGCATGGGGCGCTCTATGCGCGCGAATACCAATTCGACATGGGCTTCGAGGCACTGGTTGCGCGAATCGCCGCCGACTTCATCGACCGCTTTGATGCCAGCCGCGAAGCCTGCTGGATAGCCGAGCGCGATGGCGTCAACATCGGCTGCGTGTGTCTTGTTCAGGCGCGAGACGAGGCAACCAAGCAGCCCCTCGACCGCACCGCGCAGTTGCGGCTGCTGTTGGTCGAGCCCTCTGCCCGTGGCCTCGGCTTGGGCGAACGGCTGGTCGCCGAATGCCACCGATTCGCACGCGAGGCCGGTTATCAGCGCGTGCGGTTGTGGACGAACAGCCAACTGTCGGCGGCCAAGCACATCTACAGCAAGGCGGGCTACAAGCTCATCGAAAGTGAGCCGTTTCAAGGCTTCGGACACGACCTGATCGGAGAGACCTGGGAGCTGGACTTGACCGCTCAGCAGGTGTGAATGGGTCTCCCCGCCGCTTGGACAATGGGCGCATGAGTTGAGCGCCGTCCGCAGCAGGGAGTGAATAGAGCTGGTCGAGCCAGTTCGCTGAAGGGGAGCTGCCGACAGCACCGAGCGTGGCGGTAGTGGCGCAAGTCGCAAGTCCGCATACAGCTTGAGTAGCAGCTCTCGGCCAACACCGGCCCCTCGCATCGACAGGTTGGCCGGTCATTCAAGGCTGTTTTCGGCCACCTGCAGGCTGGTGACCAAACGTGAGTTGAGCTAGCTCTTGCCTGACCATTACCTTGCCACGCCGGATTCGGACAACAACTCAAGGCCTCACGGTTGAGAGGAGCACCCCCTCAATGGTGACCAGCACGGGCTGCGGCGTTGCGTTTGCGTGTCTCAGCCCCCTTCTTGGCCGACGCAGAGCGCTCGGCAGCCGTCCGGCTCGCCGCAGCTCTTCCGCCTAGGCGCCCACCCTTGCGGGATGGCTCATGGTTCTCTGAACGACCACGGCCGGAACCCGACTTCTTTCCCCCGCCGGTTTCCTTGTTGACTGTGGCCCAGGCGCGGTGTTCGGCTTCTTCCTTTGGAACACCGCGATGCTCATAGCCGCTCTCAATGTGCTCGGCTTGACGCTTTTGCTTGTCCGAATAGGACGACTTGTCACCTCTAGTCATGCTGCACTCCAGTGAAGGGATGCAGTGATCCGGCAAAGTTCATACCTTGCGATCGATTCGTCAACTTTCAAAGGTCTCTACGCCTGTTTTCACCGCAGAGCGGACGTCAGCGAAAGTAGACCGTCCGTCCGCAACGGGCACAAGACCGTCGCTCCGGCAGTACGCGAACTCGTCGCGCGCGCGACCAGCGCGCGGGGCTGCCGCAACGTCGGCCAATGCCGCCTGCACACAGGACGGCCGCCCTACCAGGCCGGCCCTTCCAGGTGGCCGAAGTGGTGGGCCGCGCGGCTCAGGTGCGCGATGAACTGGCGCACCGCCGGCACCAGCGCGCTTTCCGGCCGCGTCATCGCGGCCATGGTGGCCTGCAGCGCGCCTTCCTTGATGGGCACGGTGCGCATGTAGGCCGCGGCCATGGGGTGCGCGGCGATCTGCCGCGGCATCAGGCCCACGAAGTCGCCGCCGCAGATCAGCGACACCAGGCCCAGCGTGGAATTCACCACCGCGCTGGCCTTGGGCACGGGCAGGCCGTGCTCGGCAAACAGGTGCTTGGCGTAGCCGCCGTCGGCCGAGGTGCCGGTGAACACCCAGCGCGCATCGAACAGCTCCTGCAGCGATTTCGCCCGCGCCAGCGGCGACGATTTGCCCGTCACCACGACCATCTGTATGGGCATGAGGGGCTCGACCACGATGTCGCCCGCCGGCAGCCCTTGCGGCATGGGGCCGACGGCCACTTCCACCTCCCCGGCGCGCAGCTTAGAGAGCTGCGCCATGTACAGTTCCTCGTCTATACGCAGCCGGATGCCCGGATAGCTGGCGCTGAACGTGCGCAGCGCCTCGGGCACCAGCAGCATCAGCGCCAGCGGCACGGCCGCCACATGCAGGCTGCCCACCATCTCGCCGCCGAGCTGGCGTATCTGGTCCACGGCGGCGGCCAGCTCGCGCTCCACCGATTTCGCGCGGTCGGCTAGCACCCGGCCCTGCGGTGTGGTGGCCACGCCCGTGTTGGAGCGCAGCAGCAGCGGCGCGCCCAACTCCAGCTCCAGCTCGCGTATGGCCTTGGTGAGGGCCGGCTGCGACACGCCCAGCCGGCGCGCCGCGTTGCGCAGGCTGCCCGTTTCCACCGCGGCCAGCAGCGCGCGCAAGGACTGCAATTTCATCAAGGACCCTGTCCGGCGGTTATCGCAGCCGGGAAAAGGGGCGGCATCTTAGCGAGTGCGTTGGACGCGTGGCCCGCGGCGCCACGCCCCTGTGGCCCCTGTAGAGACAGCCGATTTGGCCAGCGTTGCGCGTGCAGCCCGCCGCATTGCCCGAATGTGTCTGTGCGGCTGCGCGTTTTCCCTGATTCCGAGCGGTTATCGCGTCTTGATCCGCGTCATCTTATGCGGGCGGGGGCGCGTCCCTAGAGTCGCGTCCTCGTTTGCAGCCCGCGCAAGCCCAATCAGGGAGAACCACCCGCATGGCAACCATCATTGGCGGCATCGCCGCGTCCCACACGCCCACCATCGGCTTCGCCTTCGACCGCGACAAGCGCCACGACCCGGCCTGGCAGCCGGTGTTCGAAGCCTTCGACCCGGTGCGCCAGTGGATCAAGGACCAGCGCCCCGACGTGCTGCTGCTGACCTACAACGACCACATCACCTCCTTCTTCTTCGACCACTACTCGGCCTTCGCGCTGGGCATTGGGCAGGAGTGGCACGTGGCCGACGAGGGCGGCGGCGCCCGCGACCTGCCCCCCATCGCCGGGCACCCGCAGCTTGCCGCGCACATCGCGCAGTCGCTGGTGGGCGAGGAGTTCGACCTGTCGTGCTTCCAGGGCAAGCCGCTGGACCACGGCTGCTTCTCGCCGCTGTCCATGCTGTGCGAGCACCAGCCGGACTGGCCCGCCAAGCTGGTGCCGCTGCAAATGGGCGTGCTGCAGTTCCCCATTCCCACGGCGCGCCGCTTCTACAAGCTGGGCCAGGCGCTGCGCCGCGCGATCGAGAGCTACCCCGAGGACTTGCGCGTGGCCGTGGTCGCCACCGGCGGCCTGTCGCACCAGGTGCACGGCGAGCGCGCGGGCTTCAACAACGTCGAGTGGGACCACCAGTTCCTGGACCTGTTCGAGAAGGATCCCGAGCAGCTCGCCGACATGACGCACGCCGAGTACGCGGCGCTGGGCGGCATGGAAGGCGCCGAGGTCATCATGTGGCTGACCATGCGCGGCGCGCTGGGCGCCAAGGTGGCTTGTAAACACCGCAGCTACTACCTGCCCTCCATGACGGGCATCGCCACCGCCATCTTCGAGTGCGACGCAGGTCCGCTGCCGCAAAGCGTGCTGGAGCGCCACCGCGAGGCCATGGGCAAGCAGCTCCAGGGCGCGGAGAAGCTGCAGGGCACCTACCCGTTCACCGTGGAACGCAGCGTCAAGGGTTACCGGCTCAACCGCTTCCTGCACGACCTTATCATCCCCGCGCAGCGCGCGCGTTTCCTGGCCGAGCCCGAGGCCGCGTTGGCCGGCGCGGGGCTCACCGAGCAGGAGCGCGACATGGTGCGCCGCCTGGACTGGCGCGCCCTCATCCAGTACGGCGCGAGCTTCTTCGTCCTGGAGAAGCTGGGCGCGGTCGTGGGCGTCTCCAACCTGCACATCTACGCCGCCATGCGCGGCCAGACGCTGGAGCAGTTCCAGGCCACGCGCAACGCGCCCGGCGCGCTGTACTCGGTGGCCGGCAAGGACGCCGCCAGCCTGAGCTGGGACCAGCCGGCCGAGAAGGCCCAGGCCTGAGGCCCGGCCCGGCACCGCCGGGCGCCTTGCCCTGCGCGCGCTTTCCTTCCCCCGCCTGAACCGCGCGCCCAACCGGGCGCGTGTGCGCAGCGCTGCGCGCTTGGCGCTTGCAGCGCCCGCCGCCGATCACCAACGACACGGAGACGACAGTGAGCTCGACCCCCACCGCGATCCCGTTTTCCCCTTCTGAGACAACAGTGAATTCCTCAACCGCAAGCAGCCCGGTGGACGTGCGCACGTTCATCAACGGCCGCGCCATGTCAGGCTACCAGTGGCTGGTGCTGGCGCTGTGCTTCCTCATCGTCGCGGCCGACGGCATGGACGTGGCCATCATGGGCTTCGTCGCGCCCACCATCCTGCAGGAGTGGGGCATCTCGCGCGCGGCCTTTGGCATCGTCATGAGCGCCGCGCCCTTCGGCCTGGTCGTGGGCGCGCTCTTCGCCGGTCCGGCTTCGGACAAGGTGGGCCGCAAGAAGGTGCTGGTCGGCTCGGTGCTGGCCTTTGCGCTGCTCACGCTGGCCGCTTCCTACGCGCAGGACGTGACGCAGCTCGCCCTGCTGCGCTTTCTCACCGGCATCGGCCTGGGCGCGGCCATGCCCAACACGAGCACGCTGCTGTCGGAGTACGTGCCTGAGCAGCGCCGCTCGCTCATGGTCACGCTCATGTTCACCGGCTTCAACCTGGGCTCGGCGGTGGTGGGCTTCGTGGCGGCGTCGCTGATCCCCGTGTTCGGCTGGCGCGCCGTGCTGGTGGCCGGCGGCCTGGTGCCGCTGGCGCTGGTGCCGCTGCTGATCTGGCTGCTGCCGGAGTCCTCGCGCTTCCTGGCCGTGCGCGGCGCGCCCTCGCAGCGCATCGCCGCCACGCTGGGCCGCGTGTGCAACACCCTCTTTCCCGCCGGCACCACGTTCGTCTCCCAGGAGCCCCCGGCGCCGGCCCGCACCCCCGTGCGGCTGCTGCTGTCCAAGGGTTTCACCTTGATGTCCGTGTCGCTTTGGGTCACGTACTTCATGGGTCTCATGGTCATTTACCTGCTCACCGGCTGGTTGCCCACGCTGTTCAAGGACGCGGGCCTGACCGTCTCGCAGGCGGCCAACATGACGGCCATGTTCCAGATCGGCGGCACCGCGGGCGGCGTGTTCGTGGGCTGGCTCATGGACAAGCGTGCGCCCACGCGCGTCATCAGCCTGGCTTATTTCGCAGGCGCCTTGGCCGTGCTGCTGCTGGCCTTCAACGGCGCAATGTCCGCGGCGCTGGGCCTGCTGGTGGCGCTGGTGGGCTTTTGCATGAGCGGCGCGCAGACGGGGCTGAACGCCTATGCGCCGTCCTGCTACCCGACGGTGGCCCGTGCCACCGGCGTGAGCTGGATGCTGGGCATGGGCCGCTTCGGCAGCATCTTCGGCTCGGCCATAGGCGGCGTGCTGCTGGGGCTGGGCTGGAGTTTCGAGACCATCCTGTCGCTGCTGGCCCTCCCCGCGGCGCTGGCCGCCGCCGCGGTGCTGCTGGGCCGCCGCAGCGGCGACTGACAAAATCGCCGCCGAGAAGCGCCGCGGCGCGCGCCCGGCAACCGGCGGGCGCCGGCAAGGGTCTGCGCTCCTGTCATCCTTCGCCCCATGAAGTCAGCAATGAGCACGCAAACCCCGTCCTCCCGCCGACGCGGCCTGCTGCTGGGGGCCCTGGGCGCCCTCGCCGGGGCAAGCGCCGCGCAGGCCCAAACGGCCAGGCCGCTGCGCCTGGTCGTGCCCTTTCCGCCCGGCGGCTCCACCGACATCCTGGCCCGCGCCATCGGCGCCCGCCTGGGCCCGGCCCTGGGCCAGACGGTGGTCATAGACAACAAGCCCGGTGCCGGCGGCTCCTTGGGCGCCACCGAGGTGGCCCGCGCCGAGGCCGACGGCAACACCCTGCTCATGGGCCACATCGGCACGCTGGCGGTCAACCCCGCGCTCTACCCCAAGCTGGCCTACGACCCCTTGAAAAGCTTCGTGCCCGTGGCCTGGGTGGCGCGCGTGCCCAACGTGCTGGTGGTCAACGCCGCCTCGCCCTGCAAGAGCCTGGCCGACCTCATCGCCCAGGCCCGGGCCAGGCCCGGCCAGCTCAGCTATTCGTCGGGCGGCAACGGCAGCGCCGCCAACATCGCCTTCGAGTACCTGAAGCTCAGGGCCAACTTCCCCATGCTGCACATCCCCTACAAGGGCACGGCGCCGTCGGTGACGGACCTGCTGGGCGGCCAGGTGGACGCCACCTTCACCGGCGCACCCGGGGTGCTGCCGCACGTGCGCAGCGGCAAGCTGCGCGCACTGGCCGTCTCCAGCCCGCAGCGCATGGCCGTGCTGCCCAACGTGCCCACCGTGGCCGAAAGCGGCATGCCCGGCTTCGACGCCGACCAGTGGTACGGCATCGTCGCCCCCGCGGGCACGCCTGCGGCGGTGGTGGCACGGCTCAATGCCGAGATCAACCAGGCGCTGCAGACGCCCGCCGTGGTAGAGCAGCTTGCCGCCGAGGGAGCCATCCCCACGCCCAACAGCCCCAAGGCTTTCGGCGACCTCATCGCCCGCGAGATCCCGCGCTGGGCCGAGGTGGTCAAGGCCGGCCACGTCAAGCTGGATTGAGGGCGCGCCCTCCGCCGTCGCCAGCCACATTCCTTCACACGCCAGCCCAACCCGGGACATGTGCCGGTGCTGCAATGCAGCCAAGCCGCCGGGGTGGCGGCCGCTGCGCCGCCCTGGCAGGTGCCTTGAAACTGCCCTGTCATGAACCGCATAAAAATTGCCCTCACGGCGCTGCTGGCCCTTCTGGCCGGCACCTGGCTGCTGGCCGACACGCTTTTCCCCTCGCCTTTGGGCTACTTCCCCTTCCGCACGGTGTTCGTCCAGCTCAGCGGCGTGGTGGCCGTGGGCGCCATGAGCGTGGCCCTGCTGCTGGCGCTGCGCCCGCGCTGGCTGGAGCCGCACCTGGACGGCCTGGACAAGCTCTACCGCCTGCACAAGTGGCTGGGCATCACGGCCCTCGTGGCCGCCACGGCGCACTGGTGGGTCGCCAAGGGCACGAAATGGATGGTCGGCTGGGGCTGGCTGGTGCGGCCCCCGCGAGGCCCGCGGCCTGACCCGTCCACGCTGGGCGCCGTCGAAGGCTTTTTGCGCAGCCAGCGCGGCCTGGCCGAAACCATGGGCGAATGGGCCTTCTATGCCGCGGCCGTGCTGCTGGTGCTGGCGCTGGTGAAGTGGTTTCCCTATCACCTGTTTCGCAAGACGCACAAATGGCTGGCGCTGGCCTATCTGGTGTTCGCCTGGCACGCCGTCGTGCTCTTGAAATTCGAGTACTGGCGCCAGCCCGTGGGCTGGTTGATGGCGCTGCTGCTCGCGGGCGGCGTGGCCGCCGCGCTGCTGTCGCTGGCCGGGCGCATAGGCGCCGGCCGCAAGGTGGCCGGCGTGGTGGAGGCCGTGGAAGCGCACCCCGCGCTGCGCGTGGTGGAGTCGCGCATCGCGCTGCAGCCGGGCTGGCCGGGGCACGCGGCCGGGCAGTTCGCCTTTGCCATGTCCGACCCGCGCGAGGGCCCGCATCCCTACACCATCGCCTCGGCCTGGGACGCCCAGGCCGGCACCATCAGCTTCATCACCAAGGCCCTGGGCGACCACACGGCGCGGCTGGCCGAGCGGCTGAAACCCGGCATGCCGGTGACGGTGGAAGGCCCCTACGGCTGCTTCGATTTCGACGACGGCCTGAAGAGCCAGGTGTGGATAGGCGCGGGCATAGGCATCACGCCCTTCGTGGCGCGCATGAAGCAGCTCGCCGCGCAGGGGCAGTGCCTGGAGGTGGACCTGTTCCACCCCACCGCCGTGCTGGAGCCCGCGGCCCTGGCCAAGCTGGAGGCCGATGCCCGCGCCGCCGGCGTGCGGCTGCACGTGCTGCTGGACGGGCGCGACGACCGCCTCACGGGAGAGCGGCTGCGCGCGGCCGTGCCGGAATGGGCCACGGGCAGCGTGTGGTTCTGCGGCCCGCCGGCCTTCGGCCAATCCCTGCGCAAGGATTTGTGCAGGCACGGCCTGCCGGGGCGGCATTTCCACCAGGAGTTGTTCCATTTCCGGTGAGACGCAGGGCGGGCAGCGCACGGGCCTACAGGCGCACAGGGCGCGAGTCGCAAGCTCGCATGCCGCTTGAACGGTAACTTTCGGCCGGGACGGCAAGCGGAATGCGCGCAAGACCGCGGCCTGGCGACTCAGGCCCTGCTTCCCACCCAGCCGCGGAACGAGAAGGCTGCATAGAACAGCTCCACGTCGACGAAGCCAGCGTCACGCAGCAAGGCTTCCTCCTCGCGCGGCGTGAGCAGTGGCAGCCGCTGGGTCATCAGCGTGCCGGCGGCCGCGGTGCTTGCCCGATCCGGACGGGCTCCGGCCCCGAAAGCAACCGATCGCGCCATCCACCGCTCGGCGTTTTCTCCGGGCGGCGCGTGATGGGCCACCACCAAGCGTGCGCCCGGCTTCAGGCGGCGATGGATCTCCCGCAGCGTCCGCAACCGTTCGCCTCGGTCCAGGAAATGCAGCGTGAGAAGGCAGGTGGCGCCATCGAAGGGCCCGGCGGTGACCTGATCGACGAGCCCCGTCACAAGCTCAACCCTTTCCGCGAAAGATGCAACGGCCTGGTGCGCAAGAGCCAGCATCGCGGGTGACGGGTCCACGCCGGTGAAGCGCCAGTCCGGCTGTGCCGTGGCCAGGGACAGGAGCTCCAGCCCGCCGCCGGCGCCGACGGCAAGCACATGGGCCGCAGCCGGCGCTTGCTCGGCCAGCAGCAGCGCGGCCATCCGGTGGAGATCGGCGAGGCCGGGCACCTTGCGCGGGGTGTCGCTCGCGTAGGACGCGACGGTGGCCGGGTCCGTGAAGTTCGAGGGCCTGTCCTGCATTGCGATGCCTCAGTGGTGGACGACGAGCGAGCCGTGCGCCGCGAGCCGCCATAGTGGCGTGAAATTTCACGGATGAAGAGAAGCGGCTTGCGACTCGCACCAATGGGCGCGCAGGTGCGCCATGCGCTGGGTTCGCCCGTGTAAGAACCCGCCTACAGCACGGCGGCTTTCGATCCGTCCCGAACACTGCGCTTTATCGGTTTGTGGCGCCCGCGCTGCCTGGAGATACTGAATCCAGGTTGATCGATAAGCCTCTTGCTTCACCACGCGGCGGGAAGCGGGACAAAGGCCATCAACGGGAAATTTCAGGAGTAGTCCACCATGCTGAAAATGCTCAAATCCAACGCCTATATCCTGGTGCTTGCCCTGGGCGTCATCGCTTCAGGCGGCCAGATATATGCCCAATCGGACGACGTGATTGGCGACTTGGGCGCCTGCCTGGCCATCAATCCGCCGACGGACTGCAAAAACATCATGCCCAAGTGATGAGGCTCGAATTGAATGGGCGCGAAGAAGAGGAAAGCCACACTGCGGTGTGGCTTTCCTGTTTTTGGGCGCGTCAATTTCACTGGGAGAAACAGGCCGCCTACGCCGCCAGCGCAATGAGTACGGGCGCTACCGCCAGCAGCGCAATGCCGGCGACCGTGGCCCATTTGCGCTCGTCCGGCGCCGCGCAGGGCCCCGGCGGGGGCGATTGCCGGGCGTATTGGCCCAGCATCGCGGGCTGGAGGTGGACAAGTGCGGCGGGATTCAAAGCGGTTCCTTTGGGCGGCGCGCTGCGCGGCCGGCGGCCAGTCGTTGCACGGCAGGCCATTGCACCGCCGCTGCATGACCGTGTCGTGTCAACACGGCACTTTCACGCTCAGCCGTTCGCCGTCAGCCGTTCGGCGAAGGCGCTCGGCGTGAAGCTGCCCCCACCGCCGACGACAGCAGCGGGCCGGTGACGCCTGCCCGCTTGGAGATGTCTTGTCTGCGCCATACCGGGGCGGCCTTGGTTTTGCGGGACGAGGGCTGGGAGTATGTCGCCGCACCGAAAAGCGGCACGTCGCCGTGAAATAATTCGCGGCATTCGGCTATCAAGTATTTTCAGGTACTGCCGAATTTGATCCAGCGCAGTAGTTACACTTTTCAATCAAGTTCTTTGGTTTGCCGCCCATAAACGGTGCCGGCCGACGGGTAGGCAGCCACGTCAGGTGCGCCACTTCTCCAGTGACACAATCGCGAAACAGTCCTTCGAGACCTTGTTTCGCATGCGGTTACTCCAGAAACATTGTCTAACAGCCGCTTGCCTTATCTGCGTCTGTACACGGCCGAAACATAAGGCACGCCGCCACTGAAATCCGCAAACAAATAGTCGGGTTAACTGGCGGAAGAGACCAAATAAATACCTCGCATAAATACCTGGACCGCACCGTCATAAAGGCGCGGCGGGACCAGTCTTGGCGTTGAAAAGCGTTTTTTGAATTTTGCGGCACTGAACACCATGAAGTACTCTTTCCAATCCCGTGTGGCTCTGACCGGTTCCATGATCTCGCTGGCGGTGATGCTGGCGGCCTGTGGCGGTGGTGAAGACGAAACCGCGGCGCAAGCCGAATCGGCCCAGGCCGTGGCCCTGGAGTCGGCCAAGGAAGTCACTTCCACGACGAGCTCCGACGGCTTCATGCCGGAAGTCACGCCGGACGCCTGGGAACTGGCCAACGACCCCACGGTGGAACAGAGCTTCCTGGCCGCCATGCAGCAGAAGGCCGCGTCGGCGCCGCTGCTGTCCGCGGCGGTGACCGATGCCCGCGTCAAGTGGAACCCGGGCCACTACATCGCGCTGGGCCGCCGCGACGCGACGACCCTGCAGCAGGCACTCACCGAGATCAAGGACCTGCCGCAGGTCAAGGGCCTGATCCTGCGCTACGAGTGGCCGCAGATCGAGACGTCCAAGGGCGTGTACGACTTCACCCGCATCGACCGCGACCTGGCCCTGGCGCAGTCCGCCGGCAAGCGGCTGTGGGTCATGGTCGGCACCAAGGTGTTCACCGCCGGTGGCCGTGCCGTGCCCGACTACATGCACACCGCCGAGTACGAAGGCGGCGCGTACAAGATCCTGATCGGCGCCCGCGACGCCCTGGGCAGCAACGAGCGCTACGGCGAGAACGCCGCGCTGCACAACGTGAAGGTGCGCGACCGCCTCATCGCCCTGGCCACGGCCCTGGGCAACCGATACAACCGCAACAACGCGTTCGAAGGCATGACCTTCAACGAGACGGCCATGGGCCAGATGGCGGTGCCGCTGACCACCACGCAGCGTACGGCCTACTTCACCAACCTGGCGGCCGTGGACGCGGCCACCCAGCGCGCTTTCCCCAACACGGTGGCGATGCAGTTCATCAACTTCCCGCGTCCCTACATGGCCGGGCTGATCACCAACATGGTGAACAGCAAGGTGGCGCTGGGCGGGCCGGACATCCTGATGCAGGACCCCGACCTCACCAACAACATCTATCCGCTGTACGACCTGGCCAAGGGCAAGGTGCCGGTGGGCCCCTCGGTGCAGCCCGAGAACTACCTGACCACCGTGCAGAACGGCCCGCTCAACCCGCCCAAGATCAGCGACCTCTATGCCTTCGGCCGCAACCGGCTGGGCGCCAACTACATGTTCTGGACGCGCTCCTTCACCGGCTCTCCGGCGCCCTACCCCAAGGTCCTGGAGTTCTTCAAGTCCAGCGCCTTCCCCAAGGACAGCAGCGGCGGCCTGAACGCCACCTGCCCCTCCACCTACGCCGCCTGCGTGCCCAAGCTCTGAGCACCTGAAGCGCAGCAGTCTTCATCGAGTTCTCCTCCAGTCTTGACAGCGGGCCCTTGCGGCCCGCTTTTTTTTTGCCTGCTCGCGCCGCGTTCAGGGGCGGACTTCCACGGCCAGGAAAGCGTGGCGCTCCAGGGGCAGATCGCCCGCGCGGGCGCGCGCCACGATGTCCACGCCATGCAGCCCCGGCTGGGTGGCGCGCCAGGCCACGCCGCGGCGCTCGCCCTCGCCCTGCATTTCCAGCGTCAGCGTGCTGCCGTCGGGCTGGCGCACCAGCGCGTACATGGCCACGGCCTGCAGCGTGTGGGCCGGGTGCCGCAGCTCGGCGCCGAGCTGCACCGCCTGGCCGCGCGCGGCCGACGCCGGGCTGGCCTCGGCGCGCAGCACGGCGCCGCCGGCCACGCGGGCGGAGAGGGCGTAGTCCGTGGCCTGGCGCGGGGCGAACAGCGTCACGCGCCAGGGGCCCGGGCGCGGGTTGGCGAAGCCGTAGCCCAGCGTCAGCAGCGAGGCCGGATCGTCCACCTTGACCAGCCCGTGCTCGCGCGCCGTGAGCGCGATGGTGCGGCCGCTGGCGCCGCGCACCGTGATCTCCAGCTCGCGGCTGGGATCGAACAGCGCGAAAGCGGCCACCGCCACGTCGTCGAGCTGCACTTCGACCTCCACGCGGCTGCCCGCCTCCACGTGGCCGCTGGCCACCTGCGCGAACTGCGCGGCCGGCGCGTCGTCGCCCATGAAGGCCTCGGCGTCGTCCGCGGCTTGCGTGGCGCCGCGCCGCAGCAGCGGCAGCACCCGGCGATGGAAGACCTCGGCGGAGGCCGTCATGTCGGTGTGCAGCACGGGCAGCCGCATCACGTCGCCCGGGATGGCCGAGGCGCTGGCCACGCTGACCACGCTGTCGCTGGGCACGTCGCTGCAGGGGGCGCGGAAACCTTCGGCGATGGCGTCGCCGGCCAGCAGGTGGAAGGGCACGCCGTGCCGGCGCGTGATGCCGCGGTTGAAGATGTCGCGCACGTAGCTTGGGCGCAGCTCCAGCGCCGCGGGGCCCAGCACGCCCAAGGTGGTCGCCAGGGCCGAGCAGTCCGAGCCCCCATGCGGCGAGCCCAGCATGACGAGCTGCGCCACGTCGCGCCCGCCCATGAGCCGGGCCACGTAGTAGCGCGCCACCAGCCCGCCCATGCTGTGTGCCACCACGTCCACGAGCTGCGCGCCGGTGCGGCGCTTGACGCCCGCGATGTAGCGCTGCAGCGCGGTGGCGTTCTCCGGCAGGGTCTTGGTGGCGCTGCGCAGGCGCGAGAGCGCGCCGGTGTCCAGGCTGCCCTCGGCCTGGCCGTCGCCCACGGCCCAACCGTGCAGGCCGGCGCGGGAGAGGAAGCCGTCGGCCGCGGTGTAGGCGGCCCAGGTGCCGTGGTCGGACATGAAGCCGTGCACCAGCACCACGGGGCGGGGTGTGACGGCAAGCGAGGCTGCGGCGCGCTCGCCACCCGCCTCGGCCCACAGGCGGCGCTGCGGTTGCGCGTCACCGGCGCCGCTCCAGAACCAGTCCAGCGTGCTCAAGGGTGCGGTGGTGCAGCCGCGCGCCGCGCGCGGCACGGTGCAGGTGGCGAGGGTGCGCCCGTCGTCCAGGCCGAAGGTGATGGACAAGGTGCGCGGCGCGGGCTGATCCAGCGCGGCGCGCAGGCGCAAGGGGTTGCCGTCCACCACGGTGACGGCGGGCGCGCCGTCGGCGCCGAGTGGCGTGAGCGACAGGCTCCCGGCCGCCAGGGCAGGCAGGGCCAGCGCCGGGCCCAGGGCGAAAACACACAGCAGCGGCAACCGACCCATGGCGTGATGGTGGGCGCGCGCTGCGCGAAAGGGTGTCACGGCTCGCAACGCGACTGCACCACACCGTGCCCACCCCGGCCTCATGCCCGGCCTGATCTCCGGCTTGAACCTCTGGCCGCCCGCGCGCAACCCAGCCGTATCAACCGCTGCCGGCGCTTTTCCCGTGGCCGGCACCCGACGGAGCCCGCCATGCCGCCTTCCCCCGAGCCGACCCCGCCCGGCACCCATGCCCGCGTCATCGCGCTGCACAGCAGCGCCAGTGGTGCGCGGCAGTGGGACGCCTGGCGCGAGCACCTGCCCGCCGCGCTGGAATTCACCACGCCGTCCCTCATGGGCTACGCCGGCGACAACCCCTGGCACGAGGACACGCCGGTGAGCCTGGCCGAGGAGGCCTGCCGCCTGGAGCCGCTGCTGGCGCACGGCGGCGTGCACCTGCTGGGCCATTCCTACGGCGGCGCGGTGGCGCTGGAGCTGGCGCTGCGCTGCCCGCAGCGGGTGCTCAGCCTCACGCTGTACGAGCCGGTGCGCTTCGGCGTGCTGCGCATGCACGACACGCGGACCGCTTGGCAGGCCGTGCTGGCACTGGGCCAAGCCGTGCGCGAGCACGTGCGCGCGCGGCGCCTGCACGAGGCCGGGGCCCTGTTTGTCGACTACTGGAGCGGCGCCCGCGCCTGGGAGCACTGCACGCCGCGCCGCCGCGAGGCCATCGCGGCCTGCATGCCCAAGGTGGACGCGGAGTTCGCCGCGCTGTTCGCGGACGCCCGGCCGCTGTCCGCCTTGTGCCGGCTGCGCATGCCGGTGCGGCTGCTGGCGGGCAGCGCCTCGCCGGCGCCCGTGCTGCGCGTCGCGCACCTCCTTGCCGCAGCGCTGCCCAACGCTGGCCTGTGCCAGCTCGACGGCCTGGGCCACATGGGGCCCGTGACGGCGCCGGCACAGGTGGCCGCGGCGGTGTTTTCGCGGCCGCTGCCGACCCCAGCGCAGGCCTGACCGAATACGCCGCCGCGGAAAAGAGCAGGGCTGTCACAGACCCATGTGCAACATACGCGATACAGCTTGATCCACCAAACAATCACCTGACGACCTCGCCGTACCTGCTCTGGGCACGCCAACCCTCACTCTCCTCCTGTTCGACCCTTCTCCCACCTTCCACGGCACGAACCCATCGCCACGGAGTCCACATTCCCAATAGCCGTCAGGGTGTCACGTGTATGTTGTTGCAGCTCACTCGCTGAGCAACGAAGCTCATTCGGCTTGCTTCGTTCCGTACACGCAAGGCGCTTCCTAGACTGGGCCGACTTTCAGCCGTCTTGATGCGTGTCATGTCCCAGCAGTCTCCCCAAGCCGAATTCGACATCCGCCCCCTCCCCGGCCCGCTGGGCGCCGAGGTGATCGGGCCGGACCTCTCGCAGCCGCTGTCCGAAGCGGGATTCATCCGCCTGCACCGCGCCCACCTGGACCATCACGTGCTGGTGTTTCGCGACCAGCACGCGCTCACGCCGCAGCAGCAGGTGGCGTTGAGCGCACGCTTCGGCCCGCTGCAGCGCCACGTGCTCAAGCAGTTCGCGCTGCCGGAGCACCCGGAGGTGCTCGTGGTGTCCAACATCGTGGAGGACGGCAAGCCCGTCGGCCTGGGCGACGCGGGGCACTTCTGGCATTCCGACCTGTCCTACAAGCCGCGGCCCAGCCTGGGCTCCTTCCTGCACGCGCAGGAACTGCCCGCCGAGGGCGGCGACACCCTCTTCGCCAACCAGCACCTGGCCTACGACACGCTGCCCGCGAAACTGAAGCAGGCCGTGGCCGGGCGCCGCGCCGAGCACTGGTACCTGAAGCGCTACGCCGAGCTGCAACAGCGCAGCCCCTGGCGGCCGGACCTCACGCCGCAGCAGATCGCCGAGGTGCCGCCGGCCGTGCACCCGGTCGTGCGCACGCACCCGGAAAACGGCCGCCCGGCGCTTTTCGTCAGCGAGCACTTCACGACCCGCGTGCTGGAGCTGCCGCCAGAGGACAGCGATGAGCTCCTCGAAGCGCTGTTCCTGCACTCGACCCAGCCGGAATTCGTCTACCGCCACCGCTGGCGCGCCGGCGACCTGGTGTTCTGGGACAACCGCTCGGTGCAGCACCTGGCCACCGGGTGCCCGGCCCACCAGCGCCGGCGCCTGAACCGCACCACGATCGAAGGCGACGTGCCGGCCTGAAGCCGCGCCCGCCGCTTGCGCCCCCGATGCCGCCGCCCGCGCGGCGTCACAGCGCCCCGACACCCCCGACCCCACACCCATTACCCGGCGCCCCGCTGCAGGCGCCCGCCACGCCCATGAACACCACCGCCAAGCGCCTGGCCGCCCTGGCCCTGGCCGGCCTGCTTGCCGCCGGCACCGGCGCCGCGCGCGCCGAAGGCCAGATCCGCATCGCCGACCAGTTCGGCATCGTCTACTTGCTGCTGGACGTCGCCAAGGACCAGAAGCTCATGGAAAAACACGGCAAGGTTCAGGGCCTGGACATCGCCGTGACGCAGGTGACCCTTTCCGGCGGCAGCGCCATGAACGACGCGCTGCTCTCCGGCTCGCTGGACATCGCCGCCGCGGGCGTGGGCCCCATGCTCACGCTGTGGGACCGCACCCGCGGCCGCCAGAACGTGCGCGGCGTGGCCTCGCTGGGCAATTTCCCGTACTACCTGGTCAGCACCAACCCGGCAGTCAAGACCATTGCCGACTTCAGCGAGAAGGACCGCATCGCGCTGCCTGCCGTGGGCGTGTCGGTGCAGTCGCGCATCCTGCAGATGGCCGCGGCCAAGACCTGGGGCGACGCGCAGCACGCGAAGCTGGACAAGATCAGCGTCACGCTGCCCCACCCCGAGGCGGCCGCCGCCATCAGCAAGGGCGGCACCGAGATCACGGCCCACTTCGCCAACCCGCCCTTCCAGGAGCAGGAGCTGGCCGCCAACCCGGCCGCGCACGTGGTACTCAAGAGCTACGACGTGCTCGGCGGCCCGGCCTCCGCCACCGTGCTCTACACGACCGAGAAGTTCCGCAGCGACAACCCCAAGACCTACCGCGCCTTCACCGCCGCGCTGGCCGAGGCCGCGCAGTGGATAGCCGCCAACCCCGAGGCGGCCGCGGAGCTGTTCATCCGCGTCAACAAGAGCAAGGTGGAGCGCAAGCTCGTCCTCGACATCGTCAAGAGCCCCGAGGTCCAGTTCAAGCTCACGCCGCAAAACACGTTCGCGCTGGCGGACTTCATGCACCGCGTGGGCGCCATCAAGAACAAGCCCGCCTCGGCGCGCGACTACTTCTTCGACGACCCGCACAACGCGGGCGCCAACTGAGCCGCGCCGCTCGAACCACCGCACAAGGAGTTGCGCATGCAATCACATGAGCCGACCGCCGCGACGCCCGCGCCGCTGCTGCGCGCCGAGGGCGTGAGCCTGGAGTACACGGCGGGCGAGCGCGTGGTGCGCGCCACGCACCGCGTCTCTTTCGACCTCCACCCGGCGGAGCGCCTCGTCCTGCTCGGCCCGTCGGGCTGCGGCAAGTCCTCGCTGTTGAAGGCGTTGGGCGGCTTCATCGCGCCGGTGGAAGGCCGCATCACCCTGGACGGCCGGCGCATCACCGGCCCCGGGCCGCAGCGCGTGATGGTGTTCCAGGAGTTCGACCAGCTCCCGCCGTGGAAGACGGTGCTGCACAACGTGATGTTCCCGCTGCTGGCCTCCGGCCAGGCCCCACGCGCCGAGGCCGAGCGCCGCGCGCTGCGCGTGCTGGAGCAGGTTGGGCTCGCATCCTTCGCGCACGCGCATCCGCACATGCTCTCCGGCGGCATGAAGCAGCGCGTGGCCATCGCCCGCGCGCTGGCCATGCAGCCGCGCATCCTGCTCATGGACGAGCCCTTCGCCGCGCTGGATGCGCTCACGCGCCGGCGCATGCAACAGGAGCTGCTGGCGCTGTGGGCGCAGGTGCGCTGCTCTCTGGTCTTCGTCACGCACTCCATCGAGGAGGCGCTGGTGGTGGGCCACCGCATCGTCCTGCTCTCGCCCCACCCGGGGCGCGTTCGCGCCGAGCTGAACGCCCACGCGTTCGACCTGGAGAGCGTGGGCAGCCCCGCCTTCCAGGCGCAGGCGCAGCGCATCCACCACCTGCTGTTCGAAGAGACGGCACAACCCGAGGCGGCAACAGCATGAGCGCAGTCTTCACGTCCCTGCCCGGCACGGCGCTGCGTGCCGATGCGCGCACCTCCGGCAGCGAGGCCTTGCACCCCGCCGCGGGCGAGCCGCCCGTGAAGGCCGAGGTGGAATTCGAGCTGGCGCCCTGCACCGCCACGCCCGTGGAACGCGCACTGCCCTGGACGCGGCGGCTGCTGGACAACGCGCCGCTGCGCCGCGCGGCCATCCTGGCGGCACTGGCGCTCGTTTGGGAGCTGCTGGCGCGCTGGACGGACAACGACCTCTTGTTGCCCACCTTCGCCGCCACGGCGCGCGCCTTCGCGGCGGGCTTCCTCAGTGGCGAGCTGCTGGAGAAGGCGGCCATCTCGCTGTCGCTGCTGCTGCAGGGCTACGTGCTGGGCATCGCCGCGGCTTTCGCGCTCACCGCGCTGGCGGCCAGCACGCGGCTTGGGCGCGATCTGCTCTCCACCCTCACGGCCATGTTCAATCCGTTGCCGGCCATCGCGCTGCTGCCGCTGGCGCTGCTGTGGTTCGGCCTGGGGGCGCAAAGCCTGCTCTTCGTCCTGGTGCACGCCGTGCTGTGGCCGCTGGCGCTGGCCACGCACGCAGGTTTCCAGAACGTGCCGGAGGTGCTGCGCATGGCCGGACGCAACTACGGGCTCACGGGGCTGCGGCTGGTGGTGCACATCCTCATCCCGTCGGCGCTGCCGGCCATCCTGTCGGGGCTGCGCATCGCCTGGGCCTTCGCGTGGCGCACGCTGATCGCGGCGGAGCTGGTCTTTGGCGCCACCTCCGGCCAGGGCGGCCTGGGCTGGTACATCTTCCAGAACCGCAACGAGCTCTACACCGACCGCGTCTTCGCCGGGCTGGCCTGCGTCATCGTCATCGGCCTGGCCATCGAAAACCTCGTCTTCGCCACGCTGGAGCGCATCACCGTGCGCCGCTGGGGCGTGCAGCGCTGAGCTGCGGCCGATGGTGGCGCACGCACCAATCCGGCACAGGCGGCTGGTCACGCTGGTGCATTGACGGGGCCGTTGGGCCGCCCGCCCGGCCGAAGCCGCTTCCCATCGGGGAGCCGGCCTTGGCACAGGCTTTGCATACAAGTAGTTACATGAGGGGCCGGTGACGGCCCGTCTGCCAATTGGTCCAACGGCGGACCGATAAGAACAGGACAAAGGCGTCCCACAGCCCGCAGCGCGCGATGCGCCGCGGCTGAGGGACGCCTTTTGTCTTTCGGGTCAGGAAATTTCAGTGCGAGCCCAATGAACCAGAACACGGCCATGCCCCCCGCCACCGCGTCCGGCACCAGCACGCGGTCCACGCATCCCTCCACCGTTCCCGCCTTCTTCCTGCACCACGGCCTCATGGCGCCGGGCATGCGGCTGTTTCGCAGCGTGGGCTTTCCGGCCAAGGCGACGGCGGTGTCGCTGGCCTTCCTGGTGCCGCTGCTGCTGCTGGCTTTCTCGTTCTGGTCGGTGAGCACGGACAACATCGCCTTCTCGGCCGCGGAGCGCCGCGGCGTGGAGTACGCGCGCGCGCTCATGTCGCTGCTGGACGCCGCGCAAAACCGCCGCCGCGCCGCCACCGCCGGCGCCCCCGACCTGCCCAAGGCCCAGCAGGCCGTGCAGGCGGCCTGGGACCAGCTGCTCGCCACGCACGAGCGCCTGGGCACGGAATTCAAGCTGCAGGAGCGCTGGCAGACGCTGCAGGCCCAGGCGCAGCAACTGGCCTCGCAGCCGCAGCGGGACCAGCCCGCGGCCACCTTCGCCGTGCATTCGCAATTCATCGCCGAGGCGCTGGACCTGCTCAGCGACATGGCCGACGCCTCCAACCTCACGCTGGACCCCGACATCGACACCTACTACCTCATGCGCGCCGGCGTGGACCTGCAGCCGCGCCTGGCGGAGGTGCTGGGCCGCATGCGCGGCGCGGGCAACGCGGCGCTGCGCAGCGGGCAGCTCGGCAGCGAGCAGCGCGACCAGATCGCCAGCGCGCTGGCCTTCGCCACCATGTGGGAGCTGGAGCTCGGCAGCTCGGTCAAGCGCGCGCTGCGCGCCGACGAGGGCATCGCCGCCGAGGTGCGGCTGGACGAGGCCTTGAAGGAAAGCACCGGCTTCATGCAGCGCGTGCGCGAGCAGGTGCTGGCCCAGACGCCGCAGGGCGACGCCGAGGCCTTCGTGGCGCTGGGCAACCGCGCCGTTGCCGACCACTACGCCGGCATCGAGCGCGTGCTGGCCTCGCTGGACAAGCGGCTGGCGCTGCGCGTGGACAGGCTGCAGCAGGCCATGTGGGTGAAGCTGGGCGTGTCGGCGGCGGGCATCGCCATCGCCCTCTACCTGCTGCTGGCCTTCTACCGCGTGACCTTGGGCGGGCTCGACGAGATCGCGCGCCAGTTGCGCGAGCTCTCGCACGGCAACCTGACGCTGCACCCCCAGCCCTGGGGCCGCGACGAGGTGGCGCAGCTCATGAGCACGCTGGCCGCCACGCTGGACGCGCTGCGCGGCACGGTGGCGCAGGTGCGCACAGGCGCCAGCGAAATCGACACCGCCAGTCGCGAGGTGGCCATGGCCTCCATGGACCTGTCCAAGCGCACCGAGCAGGGCGCGGCGCAGTTGCAGCGCACGGCCGCGGCCATGTCCCAGATCGGCCAGACGCTCAACCAGTCCGCCGGCAGTGCCGCCAGCGCGGCCGGCATGGTGGCGCACAACGCGCAGGTGGCCCAACAGGGCAGCGAGGTGGTGGCCGAGGCGGTGCGCACTATGGGCGGCATACGCGACTCCTCGCAGCGCATCGCGGAAATCGTCGGGACCATAGACGGCATCGCCTTCCAGACCAACATCCTGGCCCTGAACGCCGCCGTGGAAGCGGCGCGCGCGGGCGAGGCCGGCCGCGGCTTCGCGGTGGTGGCCGCCGAGGTGCGCGCCCTGGCGCAGCGCAGCGGCGCGGCCGCGCGCGAGATCAAGCAACTCATCGAGGGCAGCGTGGCGCGCGTGCAGGAGGGCTCGGAGGTCGTCACGCAGGCCGGCGCGACCATGACGGACATCGTGGGCCACGCCGAGCGCATCAAGGACCTGATCCAGGCCATCAACCACGGCACGGCCGAGCAGACGCAGGGCCTGCAGGAGGTGGGCCACGCCGTGGAGCAGCTCGACGCCATGACGCAGCAAAACGCCACGCTGGTGGAGCAGACGGCGGCCGCCGCTTCGACGCTGAGCACCAACGCGCGGCGGCTGAACGAGGAGGTGGCGTTCTTCAGGCTGCCGTGAGGCGCATGCACCGCGGGGCGTGCGCCGCGGCGCCGCGCGCCCGGTTCACGCCACGGCAGCGCCGGACGTGAGCTCGCCCCGCACCACGTCCATCACCCGCTCGCCGGGCAAGATGAAAGCCGCCGCCTGCGCGTGGCCGCCGCCGCCAAAGCGCGCGGCCAGCCGCTCGACGTCGAAGCTCTTCACCGAGCGCAAGCTGCACTTGAGGCGGCCCTGCTGGTCCACACGCCAGATCAGGCTGAACGTGCCGCTCTTTTGCGCCAGCAGGCTGCCCACGGCGCTGGCGAAGTCCGAGGGGGCGTTGACCATCAGCCCCGCCTCGCCGTCTATGCGTATGGCCGCAGGCTGCTCGGCGATGGCGGTGCACAGCGCGTCGAACTTGGCTTCCATCGCCACGCCGCGCTCCACCATGCGCTGCCGCTCCGGCTCGCTTTGCTCCAGCACGGCCTTCCAGGCCGGGAACTCGGTGGGCAGCAGGTCCAGCGCGGCGAGGAAGGGGCGCGCGTCCGGCACGTCCCAGGTCCACAGGTCGCGCGCCTGCACGGCCTGCAGCAGGTAGGGCACCGGCTTGCCGGGATGGAAGAACTCCCAGGCGATGACGGCGCCGGAGCGCCCAAGGTCGAAGTGCAGGCGGTGCTCGCAATCGAGCTGGATGCAGTGCAGCCGCTTCTGCGCGGAGACGTGGTGGTCCAGCAGCGTGATGCTGCGCGCCTGCGTGCCCAGGGCGCGCATCACGTCCGGCTCGAAGGAGTAGTCCAGGATGAAGACGTCGCGGCCGGCCACCTCCGGCGTGGGCTCGCCGTAGACGCAGGGCCGGTATTCGGCCGAGTCGCCCAGCGCCAGCCAGGCGGAGAGGGCGGCACCGAAGCCGTCGGCGCATTTGCCGTGGTAGAGGACGAGGGTCTTGGGCGAGGACATGCGCGGGGCCTTTGTGGGTGTGCCCCATTCTCGCCGGCGGCCGCCGCGGGGTGTTTGCGCCGCGCAACGCCGCAGGCAGCGCCATCGTTCGGCCGGCAGGCCCGCGGCAAGCGGCGGCGCCGGAGGCGCCCGCCGCGCGCTCAGGCCCTGGGGCCCTCCTCCAGGCACACCGAGACGCGCTCGCCCCAGCGCTCCTGCGGGAAGTAGTCCCACACCGCATGGTGCTGCGTGGCCCAGTTGTCCCAGAACAGCAGCGTGCCGGGCTCCCAGTGCACGCGCACCTGGAAGGCGAGGTGCCTGCGCACGTGGGCGTAGAGCTGCTGCAGCACGGCGCTGCTCTCGTCGCGGCCGAGCTGCACGATGTGGCTGGTGAACGCCTCGTTGACGAACAGGAATTTGCGTCCCGTGTGGGGATGCGTGGCCACCACCGGGTGCTCGCTGGCCGGGAAGGCCTTGCCCGGCGCGGGCCTGGCGCCGTAGCCGGCCGTCCAGGCCTGCGCGCCGTCGTGCAGGGCGGTCAGGCCCTGCAGGAAGCGCTTGTAGGGCTCGGACAGCGACTCGTAGGCCAGCTCCATGTTGGCGAAGGCCGTGTCCCCGCCGCCGCCCGGCGGCAGCCGGGTCACGCGCAGGAAGGAGCCCCAGATGGGCGCCGCATCGCACGACACGTCGTGGTGCCAGGCGTCGCCCGCGGTGAAGCGCGACTGCGGCCCCGTCTGCCAGGCCAGGATTTCCGGGTCGTCCGTGCCCCCGGCCACCACACGGTCCTTGGCCAGCACATGGCGGTGCAGCCGGCCGAATTGCCGCGCGAAGGCCTTGTGCTGCTCGCCGTCGAGCTGCTGGCCGCGGAAGGCCAGCACGAGGTACTCGCCCATGGCGCGGCGCAGCTCGTCCGTCTGCTGCGCGCCCAGCGGCCGCGACAAGTCCAGCCCTCGAATCTCGGCGCCCAGCGTCGGCGCCAGCGGCTTGAGCTCGAAGTGGCGGTAGGGCTGGCGCTCGCGGGCATGCCAGGCCTCGATGGCGGTCTTGTCGGCGAAGTCTTGGTAGAAGCTCATGGTCCTTGGTGGGCCCTCCCCGGGGCCGCGTTCGTTGCGTGACGAACGGCATCTTCCCGAGCGAGAACCCGGCCGCGAACGACGCATTGCGGATGAACATAGGACCTATCCGCAGCAAGCGCGAGAGCCCGCGCAACCAGGCTGCGCCACGTCAAGGCGCCGTGGCCGCGGCCATGGCAGGCGTTTACCTCGTGCGGGTATCGCGTCGAAACTCCTTTCCACGTCCACAACAAATTCCCCCAATTCGTGACAAAACCAGGCAACACCCCTTTACCCAAGTAAAGCGGCCAGCAAGGTCATTCAATTGATATTGAGCAGGCTTAGTATTCGTGCCGATTTCGGCACCGGATATTGATGAGCAATACCGTTTACCGAATTCAGCAGGATTAATTTTTCCAGGGAGACACGTTGATTTCTTAATTTTCAACGGAGATTCGCTGATGAAATTCCTTGTAATTGCCGCGGCCGCCGCGCTGGCCGCGCCCGCCATGGCCGGCGTGGGCTCCAGCGCCAGCCTCACGGGCCTGCGCTTCGATCTGGTGGACCTGGACACAGGTGACAGCGTGGCCCCGGGCATCAGCTTCACCGGCGTGTCGCACGTGCAGGCGCTCCTCACCCGCCACTACTGCACCAGCACGAGCCCGAACTGCGAAAACGACTACGCGGACTTCAACGGGCTCTCCAGCGTCGCGATGCAAAACGACGACCCCAATGGCATACCCAAGACGGCATTTGCCATGGCCTCGCAGGCGGGCCTGTTCGCCGGTGGCACCTTCGGCAGCACGGACAGCGGCGGCGCACGCACCAACAGCGACGAATACCGCGCCTATGCCCGCTTCCAGGGACGCCCAGGCATGCCGCTGTTCCAGCTCACGGCCCATACCGGCGTGCGCATCACCGCCCAATACACGCTGGACGCCTGGGTGGACCCCTGGCGAAACCCGCCGCGGGAATTCCGCCGGCAAGAAGATTCCAAGGCCGGATTCTTTTTCGATTCCAAATTCATGGAGGGCGATCCGATCAGGCATGAAATCACCGCCTTTTCCGACTGGATCTCGCCTCCGAATTACCAGCACGAAACCGGCCAGATTTCCGTGCTGCTGCGCAACGACAAGGACCACATGGCCACTATCTGGGGCAAGTGGGGCGCGGTGGCCGGCGGCACGCTGCCCTCCATCCCCGAACCCTCCACCTACGCGCTGATGCTCGCCGGCCTGGGCGTGCTGGGCGTGGCCGCGAAGCGGCGGCGGAGTTGAAACGGCGCGGGCTGCCGCGCCAAATGCGGACATTCACCTCCGGCGTGCCGATCGTGAATGTCCGTTTTCTTGCCTATTTTTTCCTATTGAATAAGGTGCTTCCACGCCACCGCGCCTTCTGAAATTCCAGCGCGGCAGGCCATGGAAGCACCTCTCAGGCGGCGGCCATTTCCCCTATCGGCCGCGGCAGGGCCTGAACGGCGCGCGATACCGCGGACAGAACGGCCAAAATGGAGGCCGTGGCCAGGTTTTCCGAAATGGCTGCACCGAAGCAGGTGCCCGGCAAACCCTCCAAGGCAATTTCCACAATGGCCAGGGCCTGGGCATCGGCACCTTGCTTCAGGCTTTTCTCCTCGTAAGCGTGGACGGAAACGGGCAGGCCCAACGCATGGACCGTGGCATCAATAGGCCCCGTGCCCATGCCGCGAATCACGCGGCGGCTTGCGGGTGGGCCCAGTTCGATGTCCACCTGCACGCCGTCGCCGTCCTGCCGCAAGGTGTGGTCCAGGTATTGAATGCCCTTTTCAGCCTGCGCGTGCGCATTCAGGTAGGAGGATTCGAACAGCTTCCACAAATCAGCGCCGGACAACTCCGCCTCGCTGGCATCGGCGGCCTTTTGCACCACAGCGCTGAATTCCACCAGCATGCGCCGCGGCAATACCACGCCATGCTCTCTTTCCAGCAAATAGGCGATGCCGCCCTTGCCGGATTGGGCGTTGACGCGAATGATGCCGTCATAGCTGCGCCCAATATCCGCGGGGTCCAGCGGCAGGTAAGGCACCTCCCAGACATCATCCCGGCGCTGCACGGCCAAACCCTTCTTGATGGCATCCTGGTGCGAGCCGGAAAAGGCCGTGAATACCAGGTCGCCGGCATAGGGGTGCCGCGGGTGGATGGGCAGACCGGTGGCGGTTTCCACGACACGGGCCAGGCCGGAAATGTCCGAAAAATCCAGCCCCGGGTGAATGCCGTGGGTATAGAGGTTCAAGGCCAGCGTCACCAGATCCACGTTGCCGCTGCGCTCGCCGTTGCCGAAAAGGCAGCCTTCCACGCGCTGCGCGCCGGCCAGCAGCGCCTGCTCCGCGCAGGCCACGCCCGTGCCGCGGTCGTTGTGCGGGTGCACGGACAGGACGACGTGCTCGCGGCGCTCCAGGCGCTGGTGCATCCACTCGATCTGGTCGGCGAACACGTTGGGCGTGCTCACTTCCACGGTGGTGGGCAAATTGATGATGATTTTCCGTCCCGGCCCCGCGTCCCAGGCGCGAATGGCCGTATTGCACGCCTGCAGGGAAACCTCCAGCTCCGTCATGCAGAAAGTCTCGGGGCTGTACTGCAATACCCATTCCGTTTCCGGGTGCTGGTCCGTGAGTTTCTTCACCAGGCTCACATGGTGCTCAATGAATTGCATGACCTCGGCCACGCTCATGTTGAACACGATGCGCCGCCACACCGGCGACGTGGCGTTGTAGAGGTGGACGATAGCCCGCCGGGCACCGGCCAGGGAAGCGATGGTTCTTTGAATCAAATCCTCCCGCGCCTGCGTCATGGCCATGGGCCAGACGTCCGAGGGAATCTCGCCGTTTTCCACGAGCTGCCTGACCACATCAAAATCGATTTGAGAGGCCGCGGGAAAACCGATCTCGATTTCCTTGAAGCCGGTGCGCACGAGGTGATGGAAAAACTCCAGCTTGCGCTCGCGGCTCATGGGTTCGAACAAGGCCTGGTTGCCGTCGCGCAGGTCGGTGGAAAGCCAGACGGGCGCATTTTCAATTTGGCGGTTCGGCCATTGGCGCTGCGGCAAATCAACGGCAGGCGGACGGCGGTAACGGGAAGCGGGGTTGGAGAGCATGGGCAGTCGCGTATTTGGAACACCGCCGATGGCGGTACGGGAAAAAATGACGGCATTTCCCTGCAGTCCTCTTAAAATCTCAAGAGACTGTTACGCGGCCGGGATTGGGGGAAATTCTGTTCGCCTGGAACAGCGGCAGTTCAATACCGCTCAGGCACGCGCCAACCCCGGCCGGGTGCTAGACCCGACTTTAGGACGAGGGTGGCGAAGAGATGCATGCCTTCAGTCTGCAACAGGCGCTGCAATATCGTCAACAACTTTTTGGCCGGCGTCGTGCGATTTCACCGCATGGATTGCGGAATATGAAAACCTGAAGGTCCTTCGAATTCTGCCCAGTTTGCCATCGATGTCCGCATGTTTGCCCTCTCGCTGGCCATGCGGCGTGGCAAGCGGCCTTGGGCCGTGAGCGGCTTGCACGATGGCCCTGCCGCAGGCAACGGGCAAGTTGTTTCGTTCTGAAAGCCCGCGTCCGCCAGGGCGCGCGAATTGCTGCAATGCAGCAAAATCCAAAAAACGATTGCCCCGGCAGCACAGGAGACGAAGGGGCCACCACGCGGGTCAGGCGCCATGCGCCGGGCCTGCTGAGGTGGCCGAACACATGCTCGCCAAGCCAGAGCCGGGGCCCCATCGGCGAGCCTGATCCGGAATCCGTTCGACACAGGAGCCCACCATGCCCACCGAAGCCTTTGAAAACCTGCTGAGCCCCTACACCAAGCTGGCGCGCGCCAACATGGATTTGTGGGCGCAGTTCTCGACCTCGCCCGAGGTCATGTCGCAGACGCTGGGCACCGCCCAGAAGATGGCCGACCAGGGGGCGGCCACGGCCAGCAACCTGTTCATGTCCAACGCCTTCAGCGACTTCGTCATGGGCCTGTTCAAGAACTGGCTGGAGTTCTGGAGCGAGCTGAGCCAGACCAGCATGAGCTTCATGGACCAGACCTCGAAGACCATGCTGAAACAGGCGCCCGCCATGGCCACCGAGGCCGTGCGCAGCGTCACCGATCTGGCCCAGGGCAAGACGCCGCGCTCGCGCCCGGCGGCAGCCTGAGGCGGCTGGCCTGGCCTTCCAGCCGGCGCCGCCACGGTGCCGGCTGAAGCCCCTGGCCCTCGCGGGCCGACGGCCGGCGCCCCCGTCAGCGGCGCACCTCCGCCCCCGACGCCTGCACGGCGGCGGGCACGGCCGCGGCGGGTAAGGCAGCCGCCTCGCCGCCCGCGCAGGACGACGCGCCTTCCTTGGCCGCCGGCGCTTCAGCGCGCAGCCGCGCCAGGATGCGCCCGCCCGACCGCCCCGTGTCCGGCAGCTCCAGCCGCATCTCTTCCGCGCGGATGGCGGCCGTCGTGCGCGGGCCGTCGCGGCCGTCCGGCTGCACCTCGCAGTGGCCGCGCGCACGCAGCAGCGCCTGAAGCTCCTTCAGGTCGCGGCGCGAGAGCAGCGGATCGTCCGTGGGCCAGGGTCGGCGGGGCGGCGGCGCGCCGCGCAGCGCGTCGGACAGCAGGCCGATGGCCAGCCCGTAGGAGTCGGCGCGGTTGTAGCGCCAGATGGCCTGGTAGTTGGGCGTCACCAGCCAAGCCGGCCCCTCGGCGCCCGCGGGCATGAGCAGCGCGGTGCGCAGCTCGGCCTCCCAACCCGGCGCGCCGCCCTCGCCCAGCAGCGGGCCACCGTCGACGCGCCGCACACCGTCGGCCGCCCATTGCGCCAGCGTGCGGCACTGGCCCTGCGGCTGGCCGCGCTCCAGGCAGCGATGGCCGCTCTCCAGGGCGTTGAAGCGCTCCAGCGCCGCGTTGGGCAGCTTCACCTCCACGCCCCAGGGCAGGCCGCTGCGCCAGCCCAGCGCGGCCAGGAAGCGCGCCGTGGTGGCCAGCGCGTCCGGCGTGCTGCCCACGATGTCCACGCGGCGCGCGCCCTCGGTGGCGCTGTCCATGTAGGCCTTGAAGGTGGCGGGCATGAACTGCGTCTGGCCGAAGGCGCCCGCCCACGAGCCCAGGAAAGTCTCGGGCACCACGTGCCCCTCCTGCAGCAACCACAGCGCGGCGAAGAAATTGCGGCGCCGCTCGGCGCTGTCCAGGTTCAGGCAGGCGCGGCTGAGCGTGGCGTCCACCACCGGGTAGCGGCCCTGCACGCGGCCGTAGTCGGTCTCTATGCCGAACACGGCCACGTTGGTGGCGGCGTCCACGCCGTGGCGCTGGGCGATGGCCGCCAGCGCCGCAGCCTGGGACGCCAGCAGCGCGCGGCCGTCGGCGATGCGCTCGGCGTCCACGCGGCGCGCGAGGTAGTCCCAGATGGGAATCTGGAACTCCGGCTGCGAGGCGGTGGCGGCCTCGATCACCGGGCGCAAGTCCTGCGCCGTGCGCGTGTACTGCTCGAAGCTGCGCGGCGAAACATCCGGCGCCTCCGGCAGCCGCTTGCGCAGCGCGTCCACGCAGGGGGCCAGGCTTTGGGCGGCGGACGCCTCCTCGTCGGCGGCTTGGGCGCTGCCGCCGCCGGCCAGCAGCGCCGACGCGGTGGCCAGGGCCAGGGGAAATCGGTGAATTCGGTGTAGGCGGACATTCATGAGCGAGCAGCTTAGGCCGTCCGGCACGGCCCCTGCGGCCCGGCGGCAGGCGGCGCTCCCGCGCGAACTGTTGCCAGCCCGGTTACTTTGTACACATTTTTTGACGTTTTCCGTGATTCAACCGTCCCGGCTCCGCGCCGATGTCCTGGGCACGCCGTCAAAAAACAAGCTCACAACAGCAGCCGCGCAGCACGCGCAACAACGGCAACGTCTTTTCCTTGATCCCGCCGCCGGGCACGCCCAGCGCTGAACAAGCGCGCGTGCCGGAGGCCGTTGCGGCGACGCCCCGCCGATGGTTTGCCGGTCATGAACAACACCCACAATTTCTCTGCCACGCGGCTGGCCCTTGCCGTCTCGCTGGCCGTGTCCGCCCTGTTGGCCGCCTGCGGCGGCGGCGGCGATGCCGGCCATGACGCCGCGGCGTCCGCCACGCTGGAAGCCGTGCAGGCCGTGCCGGTGGCGCAGGCCCACAACACCCCCACGGCGCCGGACGCCATGGCCGATGTGGCCCCGCGCGTGGCCCCCTGGGAGCTGCAGGACGACGCCGTGGAATCCGCCGCCTTCCTCACCAGCCAAATGCAGTTGGCCGAGCCCACCGAGCACGCCCTGGCTGCGGCCGCTGCCGCGGCCACGGCCGACCTGCGAGTGAAGTGGAACCCCGGCCACTACGTCTCGCTGCCGCTGCGCGACGAAAGCACCATCCTCAAGGCGCTGGCCGAGATACGCGCGCTGCCGCAGGTGAAGGGGCTGATCCTGCGCTACGAGTGGGCGCAACTGGAGACGGCCAAGGGCGTCTACGACTTCAGCCGCATCGAGCGCGACCTGAGCTTGGCGCAGGGCGCGGGCAAGCGGCTGTGGGTGATGGTGGCCACCAAGGTGTTCCGCCCCGGCGGCCGCGCCGTGCCGGACTACCTGATGACGCCGGAGTACGAGGGCGGCGCCTACAAGATCGTGATCGGCGCGCGCGACGCCATTGGCAGCACCGAGCGCTACGGCCAGAACGCGGCGCTGCACAACACCAAGGTGCGCGACCGCCTCGTCGCGCTGGGCAATGCCATGGGCGCGCGGCTGAACCGCCACAACGCGCTCGAAGGCGTCACCTTCAACGAAACGGCCATGGGCCAGACGCTGGTGCCGTTGACCACGGAACAAAAGCGCGCCTACTTCAACAACCTGGCGCAGGTGGATGCGGCCACGCAGCGGGCCTTCCCCAACACCGTGGTCATGCAGTTCATCAACTTCCCCAAGACCTACATGCCGGGGCTGGTCACGAGCATGGCCGGCAGCGGCGTGGCACTGGGCGGGCCGGACATCTTCCTGGAAGACCGCGACCTCAACACCCACATCTATCCGCTGTACGACCTGGCCAAGGGCAAGGTGGCCATAGGCCCGTCGGTGCAGCCCGAGAACTACGCCACCACCGTGCAGCACGGCGCGCCCAATCCGCCCAAGATCAGCGAGCTCTACGCCTTCGGCCGCACGCGGCTTGCGGCCAACTACATGTTCTGGACGCGCCCGCGCTTCGGCAACGACTACCCGCGCGTGCTGGAGTTCTTCAAGTCCTCGGCCTTCCCCAAGGACGCCGCCGGCGGGTTGACCACCACCTGCCCGTCCACCTACGCGGCCTGCACGGCGCGCCTGTAATTCACCCCTTCAACCCAAAAATCGGGCTCCCAGAGCCCGATTTTTTTGTTTGTAACCGGGTCAGATCTTCTCGACGAGGCCCAGCGCCAGGACCAGGGCGGTGGCGACGCCCGTGCCGGCCAGCATGAAGCGGCCCAAGTACCACAGCCCTTCGCGGGCGGACAGGGCGTGCGCGGTCCTGTCCCGCCTGGAACGGCCGCGGCCGGGTGCTGCGGCGGCTTGCCGGTGTTTTTCGACTTCGAGACGAAGCTCATCGATCTGGGTGCGCAGTTGCTCGATGTCGCTGTCAGTCCTTGACGTTTCTGACTTCTTGCTCATGCCCGCCATGGTGCCGCCGCGTGCCGGCCGAGCATGGCCAAAGCGTTTCATGGCTGCGTTCTGGCAGATTCGCGCCCATGCGTCACGACCTCACCAGCCTGGAGCTCTTCGTCGCCGTCGCCGAGTGCGGCAACCTCACCCACGCCGCGCAGCGGCAGCACCTGGCCGTGTCGGCGGTGAGCAAGCGCATCGCGGAGCTGGAGGAGCTGGCGCGCACGCCCTTGCTCATACGCCAGGCGCGTGGCGTGGCGCTCACGCCCGCGGGGCAGTCGCTGCTGCACCACGCGCGGCAGATGCTGCAGCTCGTCCAGCGCATGGACGAGGAGCTGGGCGAGTACGCCGGCGGCATGAAGGGCCACATCCGGCTGCATGCCGTGGCCTCGGCGCTGACGCAGTTCCTGCCGGAAGAGCTTGAAAGCTTTCTCTCCCGCCACCCCGGCGTGCACATCTCGCTGGAGGAGCGCACGGGCAAGGCCATTGCGCGTGCCGTGGCCGACGGCAGCGCGGACCTGGGCATCGTTGCCGGCCCAACGGCGGCGCCTGGCCTCAGCGCCCTGCCCTACCGCACCGACCGCCTGGTGCTGGGCGTGCCCAACGGCCATGCGCTGGCGCGGCGCAAGGCGGTGCGCTTCGAGGAGGCGCTGGCCTATCCCTTCGTCGGCCCGCATGCCGAGAGCTCCCTCTCGGCGCTGATGCAGCAAGGCGCGCAGGCCTGCGGGCGGGCACTCTTGCAGCGCATCCAGGTCAGCAGCTTCGACGCCATGTGCCGCTTGGTGGAAACGCGGCTGGGCATCACGCTGCTGCCGCAGGGCGTGCTGGCGCCGCACGTGGCCGCCGGGCGGCTGCGCAGCGTGGAGCTCAAGGAGGCCTGGGCCACGCGGCAGATGGCCATCGTGCTGCGGGAGCCGGGGGAGCTGAGCCATGTGACGCGGGCGCTGATCGACCACCTGCAAAAGGCGGCGGCCCAGCCCCGCTGAACGGCCATTCCAAAAAAACAGCAACGCACACCTGTAGGAGGCCGTGTCGTCTCAGCCGCCGCTCAAGCCGCCAGCGCCCCTGCCGGCAGCGCCTGGCGCGCGCCCAACGCCTGCTCCACCGACGAGCCCAGCAGGTCGGCCGTGGCCGCGGAGAGCGTCCAGCCCAGGTGGCCGTGGCCGGTGTTGTAGAAGACGTTGGCGCGGCGGCCGCGGCCCACGCGGGGCATGAGGTCCGGCATCATGGGCCGCAGGCCGGCCCAGGGCACCACCTGGCGCGTGCTCACGCCGGGGAAGCACTGCTGCACCCAGTCCACCAGCGGCTTGATGCGGTCGGCGCGGATGTTGCGGTTGAAACCATCGAATTCCGCCGTGCCGGCCACGCGGAAGCGGTCGTCGCCCAAGCGGCTGGTCACGAGCTTGGTCTCGTCGTCCAGCAGGCTCACGGTGGGCGCGCCGGCGCGGCTGGCCTCGTCCAGCAAGCTCACGGTGATGGAGTAGCCCTTGACGGGATAGATGTTCACCCGGTCGCCCAACTGCGCCGCCAGCTCCCGGCTGGCCACGCCGGCGCACACCACCACGGCGTCGAAGCGGTGCACTTCGCGCTGCGCGCCCTGGCCGGCTTCCACCGTGGCGACCTGGCCGTCGCTGCGCAGCGCGCGCACGTCCTGGCCGTAGAGCGTGCGCACGCCGCGGCGCGTGCAGGCCAGCGACAGGCCATGCGTGAACTTGTGGATGTCGCCCGTGGAGTCGCTCTCCGTGTAGAAGCCGCCGTAGTACTGGCCGGCCAGCGTGGGCTCGATGGCGCGCATCTCCTGCGGCGTCACCGCGCGGCGCGGCAACCCGCCGCGCGCCAGCAGCGCCGACACGCTTGCCGCATGCTCGAACCCCTTGCGGTCGCGGTAGATGTGCAGGATGCCCTGGCGCTTGAGGTCGAAGTCAATGCCCTCGGCGTCGGCCCAGCCGAAGAGGTGCTCGCGCGCGCGGATGGCCAGCTCGGCCGTGGCCACGGTGTTGCGCTCGTAGTGCGGGATGTTGGCGATGAACTGCGCGAACCACGACAGCTTGTGCCAGCTCGGCTTCGGATGGACCAGCAGCGGCGCGTCGCTGCGCAGCATCCACTTCAGGCCCTTGAGGATGGTGGACCAGTGCGTCCACACCTCGGCGTTGGAGGCCGAGAGCTGGCCGCCGTTGGCAAACGAGGTTTCCATCCCGGCGTAGCGGTGGCGCTCGAACAGCGTGACATCAAGGCCGCGGCGCGCAAGCGCGTAAGCCGTGGTGACACCGGTGATGCCGCCGCCAATGACTGCAATCGTCTTCATGGGAACAGGTTCCAGCAAACGTCAGAGGGTCCAAGGCGCGCGGCGCGGCCCAATCCATGCCACGCGCGCCCCCTCTGTTCGGAACCTGAGAGATTCACGGCCCGCCTGGGGCCGCTTGCTCCTTCGGTGTGCCGGGCGACGATCTCCGGCAGCTCTTCAGAGTGTGTGTGAGAACCCGACCGGTCCTGGATGCCTGAGAGATTCCGGGGCGGTTGCTCCTTCGGCGCCCCAGCCAGGCCTTGAAGGCCGGGCCGGGAGCTCTCCCGATCGGGTCATGGCCTTCACGAAGAAGGCCAGGGTGTGCGCTCAGAACATGTGGCGCACGCCCGCGGCCAGTGTACCGGCATGGCCGTCGGCCGCCAACGCGTTGCCCGGGCCGAACAGGCCGTTGAGCGCCGCGGTGGCGCGGCCGTTGAAGCCGCCGTTGTCGTCCGTCACGCGCACCCAACGCACGTAGACGTCGGTGCGCTTGGACAGCGCGTGGTTCAGACCGACGTTGAGGAAGGTGTTCCTGCCCGTGGCCTTGTCCGCGCCCGTGGCCCAGGCGCGGCCGTTGTCCTGCACCCAGCCGGCCTGCGCCACGAAGCTCCAGGCGCCCGCGGGCACGCGCACGCCCAGCGCAGCGCCGCGCGTGCGGGGCGTGGCGGCGGTGCCGGGCAGGTCGTTGCAGTGCTCCCAGTAGTTGCCGCTGGCCAGGAAGCTGCTGAACTGCCAGGCCGCGCCGAGGTTGAAGGCCTGCTGCTTGGCCGTGCCGCTGCCCAGGCTCTGCCCGCCCTGGTGGACGGCCAGGCTGGCGTCCAGCGCGCCGGACTGGTATCGCAGCAGGCCGCCCACGCTGTTGCGCGCCGTGCCCGCGGCCGGCACCCACACGGCCGACGCGCCGGGCGCCACCGTTGCGCGCTCACCGAAAGCCACGGCCACCGCGGCCGACAGCCCGCCCAAGGTGGGCGACCAGTAGCTCACCTGGTTGTCCTGCCGGCCCTGGTCGCCGCTGAGGTACATGGCCAGCACGGGCGAGAAGTTGGCGAATCCCTCGACGTCGCTGCCCGCCATGGCGTAGTGCATGGGCGCGTACTGGCGGCCCAGGCGGATCTCGCCCGCCGTGGCGGAAGCCAGCGACACCCAGGCCTGGCGGCCAAAGAGCCGGCCGCCCTGAAGCGACAGGCCTGTGTCGGGGGCGAAGCCGCTTTCCAGGATGAAGGCCGCCTTGAGCCCGCCGCCCAGCGCCTCGCTGCCGCGCAGTCCCCAGCGCGAGGGCGACAGCCCGCCGTTGGAGACCTTGGACACCGAGGGCGCGCCGCTGAGGCGGGCCGACTCGGCATAGAGGTCCATGATGCCGAACACGGCGACGCTGGATTGCGCCAGCGCGGAAGTGGCGCAGCCGGCCAGGACGGCGGCGGCGATGAGATGGCTTTTCTTGTGCATGGGTCGTCTCCTTGTCGTTTTTGCTTTTGTGCGGCTGGGATGCCGCGTGTGCTGCTGGGTTGCTGCTGGGTTGAGGGCGCGACGGCGCGCACGGCCAAGCTGCGCCCAACGCGGCGCTTGGGCCGCGGGCCGTGGTGTCGTCGCTCAGGGGGCCGCGGCTGCACGCCGCGGCAGGGGAAAAGCGCCGCTGCCGCGCGCTAGGCCAGGAAGCGCTGCGCCAGCTTCACCCAGTAGGCGGCGCCTATGGGGATGTTGGCGTCGTTGAAGTCGTAGCCGGGGTTGTGGACCATGCAGGCGTGCGCGGCGTCGCCGTCCCCATCGCCCTGCCCGTTGCCGATGAGCAGATAGCTGCCCGGCACGCGCTCCAGCATGAAGGCGAAGTCCTCGCTGCCCGTGAGCTGCGGGCCCTGCAGCGTCACTTGGTCGGCGCCCACGAGCTCCAGCGCCACCTCGCGCGCCAGCGCGGTCTGCGCGGCGTCGTTGACCAGCACGGTGTAGCCGCTGCGGTAGTCGATGTCGGCACGCACGCCCAAGCTCTCGGCCTGCGCCGTCACGAGCGCGTGGATGCGTTCGCGCAGCAGCGCGCGCACGCCGCGGTCCAGCGCGCGCACCGAAAGCTGCATGTGCGCCTGTTGCGGAATCACGTTGTTGGCCTGCCCGGCCTGCAGCGCGCCCACGGTGACCACGGCGGCCTGCAGCGGATCGACGTTGCGCGCGACGATGCTCTGCAGCGCCATCACGATGGAGGCGGCCGCCACCACCGGGTCGGCCGCGTGCTGCGGCATGGCGCCATGGCCGCCGCGGCCGTGCAGCGTGATGCTCACGTAGTCGGAGGAGGCCATCATCGGCCCCTCGCGCAGCACCAGCCGGCCCTGCGCAACGCCGGGCATGTTGTGCATGGCGAAGATGGCGTCGCAGGGGTACTTGTCGAACAGGCCGTCTTCCAGCATGCGCAGCGCGCCGCCCAGGCTTTCCTCGGCGGGCTGGAAGATGAGGTTGAGCGTGCCGTCGAAATCGGCCGCCGCCAGCAGCCGCGCCGCGGCCAGCAGCATGGCGGTGTGCCCGTCGTGGCCGCAACCGTGCATGAGGCCGGCGCGGCAACTGGCATGGGGCAAGCCGTTGGCTTCCTGTATGGGCAGCGCGTCCATGTCCGCGCGCAGCCCCAGGCGGCGCTTGCCGCTGCCGCGGCGCAGCCGGCCCACCACGCCGGTGCCGCCCAGCCCCTGCTCGACCTCGTAACCCCAGTCGCGCAGCTTGCCCGCCACCAGCGCGCTGGTGCGGTGCTCCTCGAACCCCAGCTCGGGGTGGCGGTGGATGTCGCGGCGCAGGGCCACGAACTCCGGCGACTGCTCCGTGCTCAGCGACAGCAAATCCACGTCCGTTCCCCTTCTCACTGCGCCTGCAGGTTGATGTCGCGCGCGATGCGGCGGTAGCGCGCGGCCTCGTCCGCGAAGAACTTCGCCGACTCGGCCAGCGTCATGGCCGGCGCCGCGGTCTGGCTTTGCGCGGCGAGCTGCTTGCGCACCTCGGCGTCCTGCAGCACGGCGGCCATGGCCTTGTGCAGCCTTTCCAGCGCGGGCGCGGGCGTGTCCTTTCGCACCATGAGGCCGGACCAGATGGTGTAGTTCAGGTTCTTCAACTGGCGGCCCTCGGCCACGGCGGGCACGTTGGGCAGCAGCTCCGAGCGCTTCGCGCCGAGCTGGCCGATGACCTTGAGCTTGCCCTGCTCGGCCAGCGCGCCCATGCCGGCCGAATACACCAGCACGGCGAAGTCCACCATGCCGCCGCCCAAGTCCTGCAGCACCGGGGCGTTGCCCTTGTAGGGCACGTGCTGCAGCGCCACGCCGGTCTGCTTGGCGACGTCCTCGACGATGAAGTGGTAGAGCGAGCCTATGCCCACGCTGCCGTAGGTCAACGGCCTGTCCTTGGACTTGCGCGCGAGGTCCAGCAGTTCGTCGGCAGAGCTCACCGGCAGGTCCTTGCGCGTGACCAGCACCAGCACAGCGTTGCCTATGGGGTGGACCAGCGTGAAGTCCTCGGCCCTGAGCTTGACCGCGGCGTTGGCCAGCGGCGAGAGGATCACCTCGTTGGGCGAGCCCTGGAACAGCATGCGGCCGTCCGCGGGCGCGGCCAGCACCTTCTGCGCCGCCAGCGCGCCGCTGACGCCGCCCAGGTTGTCCACCAGCACCTGCTGGCCCAGCGCCTTGGACAGCGGCGTGTTGACGATGCGCGCGATCGCGTCCGACGGGCCACCGGCCGGATAGGGCACCAGCAGCGTGGCGGGCTTTTCATCGGCCCACGCAGGTGTGGCGCCCAGGGCGGCTGCCCCCGCCATCACGAGGAAAGAACGCCTGCCGGCCTTGAATCGCTCCATCGCATGTCTCCTTGCTTCGCCCTTGTGGTGAGCTGACGGGCGAGAGCGTAGAGAGAGCCCAAAGATAAATCCAATGCATTGTCTGCAGCTATTTCATGCATTCATCGCATGGCTTACGGGTGCTGACGACGCCGGATACACCTTTCCAAGCACTTTTGTTTCGTAACGATCAGGTAACGATGCTTGACCGGGACAAGCAGATCATTCCGGGGTCGGGTCTGACGTAGCGCAAAGGATGCGCTTTCGATTCACGCCCTCAATCTCAAGAATGGATCTCGGCCCATGTCGAACTTCAAACTCAGTACGCGCCTGTTCCTGGGCTTTGGGCTGGTGCTTGCGCTGCTGGCGGTGATCGTCGGCACGTCGGCCTGGCAGATGTCCAAGCTGGCCGACAACAGCACCTTCTACGCGGTGAACCTGGTGCCGTCGTACCAGGAGCAGGACAAGGTCGTCATGGAGCTGGGCAACTTCCGCCGCTTCGAGTACCGCCACATCCTGTCCAACACCACGTCCCAGATGGACGAGCTGGAGACCAGGATCGATGGTGTCCGCAAGAGGATCAACGACTCCCTGGACCTGTACGCCAAGAACCTGGTCGCGGACGACGAGGACAAGCGGCTGCTGCTGCAGGCCAAGACGGCCATTGACGCCTACATCGCCGTTTGGGACACCAAGCTCAAGGCGACGTCGCGCCAAACGGTCAACGACCCCGCCCAAAGGGCGCAGGCCACGGCGATTGCCATTGGCGCTTCGGCCAAGGCCTACGAAGAGGCGTTCACTGCCGTGCGGACCTGGTTTGACTACAACGTCAAGCTCTCCAGCGACCAGGCCAAGGTTGCGGACAACACCTATACCTCCGCCAAGGCGATGCTTTTTGCGCTGGGCGCGCTGGCCGCGGCGCTGGGCATAGGGGCGGCGGTCGTCATCACGAAGTCCATCACCCGCCCGGTAGGCGAGGCCGTGCAGGTGGCGCAGGCGGTGGCCGCCGGCGACCTGAACGTCCGCATCGACACCACCGCCAAGGACGAGACAGGCCAGTTGCTGGCCGCGCTCAAGGACATGGCCGAGAAGCTCTCGCAGGTCGTGGGCACCGTGCGCAACGGCAGCGACAGCGTCGCCACGGCCAGCGCCGAGATCGCCCAAGGCAACCAGGACTTGTCCGGCCGCACCGAGGAGCAGGCCAGCGCGCTGGAAGAGACCGCCGCCACGATGGAGCAGTTGGGCAGCACGGTGCGCCACAACGCCGACAGCGCCGCGCAGGCCAACCAGCTGGCCCAGGCCGCCGCGGGCGTGGCCCTGCAGGGCGGCAACGTGGTGAACGAGGTCGTCAGCACCATGCAGGGCATCAGCGAGTCCAGCCGCAAGATCGGCGACATCATCGGCGTGATCGACGGCATCGCCTTCCAGACCAACATCCTGGCGCTCAACGCCGCCGTGGAAGCGGCCCGCGCCGGCGAGCAGGGCCGGGGCTTCGCGGTCGTGGCTGGCGAGGTGCGCACCCTGGCGCAACGCAGCGCCGAGGCGGCCAAGGAAATCAAGGCGCTCATCATGCGCAACGTCGAGCAGGTCGAGCAGGGCACGTCCCAAGTGGACCAGGCCGGCAAGACCATGGACGAGATCGTGAGCTCCATCAAGCGCGTGAGCGACATCGTCGGCGAGATCAGCTCCGCCACCACCGAGCAAAGCAACGGTATCCAGCAGGTCGGCGAGACGGTGAGCCAGATGGACCAGGTCACGCAGCAGAACGCCGCCCTGGTGGAGCAAAGCGCCGCCGCGGCCGAGAGCCTGAAGCACCAGGCCCAGCAACTGGTGCAGGCCGTGTCCTTCTTCAAGCTGTCCGGCGGCGCCGCGCTGGGCAGGCCGTCCACCATGGCCGAGGCCAGGCCGATCGCGATGCAGGCGGTGCAACGCGCCAAGGCCTCGTCCCAGCGCCACAGCAGCCCGGCTCGCAACGCCGCCAGCGAGGTCGTGCCGGCATCCCGCGGGCGGGCTGTCGCCCAGGCCGACAGCGAGGAATGGACCAGCTTCTGAGCTGACGGCCCCGGGAACAGCGCCCGGGCCGCGGCGCTGTCTGCCGCTGCAGCCCCATCGGTAAATTTGTCCGGTACCAGGCAGGGCCGGCGCCCCCGGCCGGTCCCGGTGGGACAGTGATCAGGCACAGCCCGCCCCGCAGTCTCCCTGCGCGGCGGGCTGTGACGTTTTCCGGGGCAGCCCGGTGCCGCCCCGGGCATCCCGTTTGATCCCAAGCGGCACCCGCAATCCGTCCGGCCGCCGCGGCGGCCCGTGCCGATGTCGCTGTTCCTGCTCCTGTGGCTCCCCTTCCTGGGCAGCGCGGTCGCCGCGCTGCTGCCCACCAGCGCGCGCAATCTCGAATCCCTGTGGGCGGCGGCCGTGGCGCTGGCCGTGGCGGTGCCGCTGGCGCTGCTGTACCCGCAGGTGAACGACGGCGGCGTGCTCATCGAACGCCTGGCCTGGCTGCCGGGCCTGGGCGTGGACCTGATCGTCCGGCTGGACGGCTTTGCCTGGATGTTCGCCATGCTGGTCAGCGGCATGGGGCTGCTGGTCATCGTCTACGCCCGCTACTACCTCTCCCCCGAGGACCCGGCCGCGCGCTTCTATTCGCTGCTGCTGGGCTTCATGGGCGCGATGCTGGGCGTGGTGGTGTCGGGGAACCTGGTGCAGCTCGTGGTGTTCTGGGAGCTGACCAGCGTCTTTTCCTTCCTGCTCATCGGCTACTGGTACCACCGCAAGGACGCGCGGCGCGGCGCGCGCATGGCCTTCACCGTCACGGCCACCGGCGGCCTGGCGCTGCTGGCCGGCGTGCTGCTGCTGGGCCACATCGCCGGCAGCCTGGAGCTGCAGACGGTGCTGGCCGAGGGCGAGCGCATACGCGCCCACCCGCTGTACCCGCTGACGCTGGCGCTGGTGCTGCTGGGGGCGCTGACCAAGAGCGCGCAGTTCCCCTTCCACTTCTGGCTGCCGCACGCCATGGCGGCGCCCACGCCGGTGTCGGCCTACCTGCACTCGGCCACCATGGTGAAGGCGGGCGTCTTCCTGCTGGCGCGGCTGTGGCCGGCGCTGGCCGGCACGGACGCCTGGTTCTGGGCCGTGGGCGGCGCGGGCCTGGCCACGCTGCTGCTGGGCGCTTGGGCCGCGATGTTCCAGAACGACCTCAAAGGGCTGCTGGCCTACTCGACCCTCAGCCACCTGGGCCTGATCACGCTGCTGCTGGGCTTGAACAGCCCGGTGGCGGCCGTGGCGGCGGTGTTCCACATGATGAACCACGCCACTTTCAAGGCGTCGCTGTTCATGTCGGTGGGCATCATCGACCACGAGACCGGCACGCGCGACATGCGCCGGCTCGACGGCCTCTTCCGCCACATGCCCTACACGGGGACGCTGGCCATCGTCGCCTGCGCCGCCATGGCCGGCGTGCCGCTGCTCAACGGCTTCCTGTCCAAGGAGATGTTCTTCGCCGAGACGGTGTTCGTCTCGGCGCACCCGGTGATGGAAGTGCTGCTGCCGGCCGCCGCCACGCTGGCCGGCGTCTTCGCCGTGGTGTATTCGCTGCGCTTTGGGCACGACGTGTTCTTCGGCCCGCCGCCGCGCCACCTGCCGCGCGAGCCGCACGAGCCCGCGCGCTGGATGCGCGTGCCCGTGGAGCTGCTGGTGCTGGCCTGCGTGGTGGTGGGCACGCTGCCGGCCCTCTCCATCGGCCCCATGCTGGCCACCGCCGCGCGCCCGGTGGTGGGCGGCACGCTGCCGGACTACAGCCTGTCGCTGTGGCACGGCGTCAACGCGCCGCTGCTCATGAGCCTGGTGGCGCTGGCGGTGGGCGTGGCCGTGTACGGGCGCTGGGCCGGCGCCTTCAAGCGCCGCCTGGCCCTGCACGTGCCGCTGCTGCCGGCCGACGGCAAGCGCCTCTTCGAGCGGCTGCTGGCCGGCGTGACGGCCACGGCCTGGCGCGCGCGGCGCCTGGCGGGCACACGGCGGCTGCAGCCGCAGCTCATGTGCATGGTGGCCATCGCCGCGGCGGCGGGGCTGGGCTCGGCCCTGATCGTCCCGCTGGAGTGGGGACACCGCCCGCGCGTGCCGGCCACGCCGGAATTCGCGCTGCTGTGGGTGCTGGGCGGCAGCGCCGCCGTGGGCGCGGCCGTGCTGGCGCGGCTGCACCGGCTGGCGGCGCTGACGCTGTTGGGCGTGGTCGGCCTGGCGCTGTGCATCAGCTTCGCGTGGTTCTCGGCGCCGGACCTGGCGCTCACGCAGCTCGCCGTGGAGGTGGTGACGCTGGTGCTCTTCCTGCTCGGCCTGCGCTGGCTGCCGCGGCGCGTGGCGCGCGAGGAGGAATCACGCCACCTGCTGCGCAGCGCGCGGCGGCGGCGCCGGCGCGACCTGGCGCTGTCGCTGCTGGTGGGCGCGGGGCTGGCCACGCTGTCCTACGCGCTGCTCACGCGCACGGCGCCGTTGAGCATCGCGCCGGGCTTCCTGGTGCGTGCGCTGCCAGAAGGCGGCGGCACCAACGTCGTCAACGTCATGCTGGTGGACTTCCGCGCCTTCGACACCCTGGGCGAGATCACCGTGCTGGCCGTGGTCGGCCTGACCGTGTTCGCGCTGCTGCGGCGCTTTCGCCCGCCGGGCGAGGTGCAGCACCGCCCGCCGCAGCAGCAGGCCGCCACCCGCCGCGCGCACAGCGACCTGGCCCACCGCGCCACCCCCGGCGAGGCGGCGCAGCACTACCTGGAGGTGCCCGCCGTGCTGGTGCGGCTGCTGCTGCCGGTGGCGCTGATGTTCGCGGCCCACCTCTTCCTGCGCGGACACAACGAGCCCGGCGGCGGCTTCGTGGCGGGGCTGGTGGTGGCCATCGCCGTGATCGCCCAGTACATGGTGGGCGGCACGCGCTGGGTGGAAGACCGGCTGCGGCTGCGCCCGCCGCGCTGGATCGCCACCGGGCTGCTGCTGGCGCTGCTCACCGGGCTCGGGGCGCTGGCCGTGGGCTACCCCTTCCTGACCACGCACACCGCCCATTTCAACTTGCTGCTGCTGGGCGAAGTGCACCTGCCCAGCGCCACCTTCTTCGACCTGGGCGTGTTCGCCGTGGTGGTGGGCTCCACGCTGCTGCTGCTCACGGCCATCGCGCACCAGTCGCTGCGCGCGCGGCGGCGGCCAGAGGAGGCGGACGGCGCGCCGGGCGCGGCCGCCCCGGACATGCAGGAGATGCGCTGATGGAAGCCATCGTCTCCATCGCCATCGGCGTGCTCAGCGGCGCGGGGGTGTGGCTGATCCTGCGGCCCCGGACCTTTCAGGTGCTCATGGGCCTGTCGCTGCTGTCCTACGCGGTGAACTTCTTCATCTTCAGCGTGGGCAGCCTGGCGGTGGACAAGGAGCCCATCGTCAAGCCGGGGCTGCCGGCCGACCTGGAGCACTACAGCGACCCGCTGCCGCAGTCGCTGGTGCTCACGGCCATCGTCATCGGCTTCGCCACCACGGCGCTGTTCCTGGTGGTGCTGCTGGCGCTGCGCGGCTTGTCCGGCAACGACCACGTGGACGGCGAGGAGCCGGACGAGCGCGCCGCCCCGCCCGGCCGCACGCCTCCCGGAGGCGCGCCATGACCCCGGACGCCCTGGGCTTCGCGCTCGCCCCGCAGCACCTGGTGGTGCTGCCCGTGCTGCTGCCGCTGGCCACGGCCGCCGTGATGCTGCTGGCCGGCACGCGGCGCCGCGGCGCGCAGGCGCTGCTCAACCTGGCCTCCACCTCGGTGAACCTGGTGGTGGCGCTGCTGCTGCTGGCGCAGGTGGCGGCCGTTGCGCAAGCCGGCACGGCAGCGGGCGCGGCCGACCCTGCGCAGGCCGGCGCCGCGGGCGCCCTGGCCGTGTACCTGCCGGGCAACTGGCAAGTGCCGCTGGGCATCGCGCTGGTGGCCGACCGGCTCTCGGCGCTGATGCTGGTGCTGGCCGGCGGCGTGGCGCTGGCCTCGCTGCTGTTCGCCATTGCGCGCTGGCACCTGGCGGGCGTGTATTTCCACGTGCTGTTCCAACTGCAGCTCATGGGGCTGAACGGCGCCTTCCTCACCGGCGACCTGTTCAACCTCTTCGTGTTCTTCGAGGTGCTGCTGGCCGCCAGCTACGGGCTGCTGCTGCACGGCGGCGGGCGGCAACGGGTGCGCGCGGGGCTGCACTACGTGGCGGTGAACCTGCTGGCCTCGCTGCTGTTCCTCATCGGCGTGGCCGTGCTCTACGGCGTGGCCGGCACGCTGAACATGGCCGACCTCGCGCTCAAGCTGCGCGAGGTGCCCGCGGGCGACCGGGGGCTGCTGCACGCGGGCGCAGCCATCCTGGCGGTGGCTTTTCTCGCCAAGGCGGCGCTGTGGCCGCTGAACTTCTGGCTGCCGCCGGCCTACGCGGCGGCGAGCACGCCGGTGGCGGGGCTGTTCGTGATCCTGACCAAGGTGGGCGTGTACGCGCTGCTGCGGCTGTGGACGCTGTGCTTCGCCCCGGGCGCGGGCGAGTCGGCCCTCTTCGGCAGCGCGGCGCTGGTGTGGGGCGGGCTGGTGACGCTGGCCTTCGGCTCGGTGGCCATGCTGGCCTCGCAGCACTTGGCGCGGCTGGCGGGCTACAGCGTCATCACCTCCTCCGGCACGCTCATCGCCGCACTGGGCTTCAACGAGCCGGCCCTGAGCGGCGGCGCCCTCTACTACATGGCCAGCTCCACGCTGGCGGGCTGCGCCCTCTTCCTGCTTGTGGAGCTGCTGGAGCGCGCCCGCCGGATGGAGGTGGACACGCCGCGCCTGGACGACCCGCGCCGCGTGCTGCCCACCTTCACCGATGCCGAGCAGCGGCCGCCCGTGGGCGTGAACCTGGACGACGAGGAGCAGGTGCTCATCGGCCGCGCCATCCCCGCGGCCCTGGCCTTCCTGGGTGTCGGCTTCACGCTGTGCGCCCTGGTCATCGCCGGCCTGCCGCCGCTCTCCGGCTTCGTGGGCAAGGTGGCGATGCTCAGCACCCTGCTCTACGTGCAGGGTTGGGCCGCCTGGACGCTGTTCGCGCTCCTGATCCTTTCCGGCCTGGCGGCGGCGACGGCGCTGCTGCGCGTGGGCATGCGCTGCTTCTGGACGCTGCAAGGCGAGCCCGCGCGGCTGCGCGTGGTGGAGACGCTGCCCGTGGGCCTGCTGCTGGCGGCCTGCGCGCTGCTGGTGGTGCGCGGCGAGGACGCGCTGCGCTACACCCGCGCCACGGCCGAGGCGCTGCACCGTCCCGGCCCCTACATGGACGCCGTGCTGCGCGCGCAGCCCGTGCCGCCGCCCTCGCCCGCCGCGGCCGGGGAGACCGCGCCATGAAGCGCTGGCTGCCCGCCCCGCTGCTGTCGGCCGCGCTGCTGGCGCTGTGGCTGCTGCTGCAGCAGGCGCTGTCCCCGGGACAAGTGCTTCTGGGCGCGCTGCTGGCGGTGCTCATCCCCAAGCTGATCGGCCCGCTGCGCCCGCCCACGGGCCCGGTGCGGCACCCGCTGCGGCTGGCGCGGCTGGTGCTGGTGGTGGGCGCGGAAGTCATTGCCTCCGCGCTGCAGGTGGGCGCGGGCGTGCTGCGCGCCCACCGCCGCCCGCCGCGCGGCACCTTCGTGCGCGTGCCGCTGGAGCTGCGCAGCGCGCACGCGCTGGCGGCGCTGGCGGTGATCACGGCGGTGATCCCGGGGACCATCTGGTCCGAGCTGGCGCCGGACCGCAGCACGCTACTGCTGCACGTGTTCGACCTGGAAGGCGACGAGGCCGATTTCATCGCCCATTTCAAGCGGCGCTACGAAAGGCCGCTCAAGGAGATATTCGAGTGAGCGACATGTTGTCCCTGGCGATAGGCCTGACCCTGATTTTGTACGCGGCGTCCATGGGCATCGCCCTGATGCGCCTGGCCCGCGGCCCGGCCGCGCAGGACCGGGTTTTGGCCCTGGATTTCATGTACGTGGTGGGCATGCTGACCATGCTGGTGCTGGCCATACGTTACGACAGCAGCATGTATTTCGAGGCAGCCTTTTTGATGGTGCTGTTCGGCTTCGTCAGCTCGGTGGCCTTGGCGAAATTCCTGCTGCGCGGCGAGGTGATCGAATGAGCGGTGCGCCCTGGAGTGAAATCGTCGTCGCCGTGCTGCTGGTACTCAGCGGCGTGGTGGTGCTGGCGGCGGCACTGGGCTTGTGGCGGCTGCCGGACTTTTTCCTTCGCATGCACGCGCCAGCCCTGGCCTCCACCCTGGGCGCCTGGACAGTGACGCTGGCGTCCATCATTTTCTTTTCAGCGCGCAAGGAAGGGCTGGATTTGCACGTGTGGCTGATCATCGTGGTGCTGGCAATCACGGCGCCGGTGACGACGATGGTGCTGGCGCGGGCGGGAGTATTCAGGGGGAGACAAAAAATGAAAAACACCTCACCGCAATGAATTATCCCAGACATAACCCACAAAACAAAATGATGACTTTTTCTGCGGCACACCAAGAACCAACACAACGACCCAGCCTGCTTTTCATTCAAATCAAGTTCTTACAACAACGCCGTCCATCCGTCCGCATGCTCAGATAATTATCAATTACTTTTTAAATCGAATCGACGTTGTCAGTATTTTCCCAGCCTTGGCAAAATCCAAGCCTTCCACAGCCTCACTCAATATTTTAAATTCTTCTTCATCCAAAATCGCTCTCAATTGAGAAGCCATTTTCCCGAACATCTCCTCCGCCTCAAAACTCTGGCTCTCCAGCAAGCTCACGAATTCATCGATCGCAGCCCCGTCCAGCGGCGCGTCAACCGCCATGGGCAGTTCCACCACGGGCGGCTCCAATACCGCCCGCGCGGCCACGCGATATTCAACAATCTGGCGAGACAGGCAAACGCAGAGATTCTGGGCGTCAGCCGCCGATAAACCGCCCCCCTTGAGCCCAAGCTCCAGCGCGTGCGCCGTTTCCTGCAGCCGGGTCAGGCCCAGCATGGACGCGCTGCCGCGCAGGCGGTGCATGCGGGCGGCCAGCCCTGGCGCGTCCTCGGCCAGCAGCCGCAGCGCGGCAGCTTCGTCCTCCAGCTCCGCCAGCGTCTGCAGCAGCCGCGCCAGCAGCTCCTTGAACAGCTTGAAATCGCCGCCCAGGCGACGCGACACGGCGGCCGTGTCCACGCCGGCCACCACGGGCCAGTCCGGCGCCGGCGGCTCGGCCGGCGCGGCGGCCACCGCCGCCGTCACGCTGGACTCGTAGGGCAGCGGCTGCCCCTGCGCCTTTTCCACGTGCCAGCGGATGCTGCTCACCAGCGTGCGCGGGTCCAGCGGCTTGCTCAGGAAGTCGTCCATGCCCGCGGCGCGGGCGTTGGCGCGCTCGCTCACCAGGGCACCGGCGCTCAGCGCCAGCACGGGCAGCCGCGTCAGGCCCAGCTCGCCGCGGATGCGGCGCGTGGCCTCCAGCCCGTCCATCACTGGCATCTGCACGTCCATCAGCACCAGGTCGTACACCGCCGCGTCCCGGCGCAGCCGCTCCAGCGCCTGCGCGCCGTCGTTGCAGGTGCTCACCAGCGCGCCCTGCAGCGCCAGGATGCGCTGCGCCACCTCGCGGTTGATGCCGCTGTCGTCCACCACCAGCACGCGCACGCCGGGCAGCGCGCGGCAGCCCACGGGCAGCGGCTGCTGGCCCGGCACGGCGTGGTCCGGGGCCGCGCCGTGCCGGGCCAGGGCCTGCGCCACGGCACTGAACAGGCTGGACGTGCTCGCTGGCCAGGCCAGCCGGCCATGCGGCAGCAGCGCAACGTCGCCGCCGTCCGGCGCTTCATCGGCGCCCGCGGCCGCGGTGAGCAGCACCACCGGCCGGCCCGTGACGCGGTGCGCGGCCAGCGCCTGTGCCAGCAGCCCGCCGGCCTCGCCGGCCGTGGCGTCCAGCAGCAGCACGTCCGGGGCCGCGGCTTGGGCCTCGCCCGCCGTGCCGGCCTGCGCGCCTGTGGGCTGGAGCTGGGCCGACGCCTCCTTCAGCGCGGACGCCTGCGCCCGCCAGCCCAGGCGGCGGCACAGATCGCCCAGCGCCGTGCGGCGCGCGGCGTCGCCGCCGGCCACCAGCACTTGCAGCGCGCTGCCGGCCTCACCCGGGCGGCGGGACAGGCCCAGCTCCAGGGTGACGTCGAAGCGGCTGCCGCGGCCCACCTCGCTGCGCACCGACACGTCGCCCCCCATCAGGTTCACCAGCCGGCGGACGATGGACAAGCCCAGCCCCGTGCCGCCGAAGCGCCGCGTGGTGCCGGCGTCGGCCTGCGTGAAGGGCGTGAACAGGCGCTGCAGCAGCGCCGGCGCCATGCCGGCACCGCTGTCCTGCACGGCCAGGTGCAGCCGCACGCGGGCATCGTCCAGCGGCTCGGCGCGCACCTGCAGCGCCACTTCGCCGCTCTCGGTGAATTTCAGGGCGTTGGACAGCAGGTTGACCAGCACCTGGCGCAGCCGCGTGTCGTCGCCCACCAGCAGGTCCGGTGCGTCGGCGGGGTCGTCCACCGCCAAGCGCAGGCCCTTGGCGTGCGCCTGCGGCGAGAACAGGTCGCGCAGGTCCTGCAGCAGCGCGCGCAGGTCGAAGCTGCGCAGCTCCAGCTCCATCTGCCGCGCCTCGATCTTGGCCAGGTCCAGCACGTCGTTGACCACGCCCAGCAGCGTGCGGCTGGCCACCTGGATCTTGGCGACGGCGTCGCGCTGCTCGCCGTCCAGGCGCGACTGCTCCAGCAGGTAGGACAGGCCGATCACGGCATTGAGCGGCGTGCGGATCTCGTGGCTCATGTTGGCCAGGAACTCGCTCTTGGCCGCGTTGGCGGACTCGGCCGCGCGCTTGGCCTCGCGCAGCGCCGAGGCGACGGCGTGGCGTTCGCTGACGTCCTGGAAGGTGCCCGTCACCCGCACCGGGGGGCCGTCCGGGTCCGACGGGTCGCGGTCGGGCTCGCCCACCGTGCGCACCCAGACGTCGCGCCCGTCGGCCGTGCGGAAAGGCAGCTCCAGGTCGTAGCCCCGACCCTCCTCGGCGGCCGCACGCACGGCCTCGCGCAGCTGCTCGCGCCCCGGCCCGGGGTAGAAGTCCAGCACCTGCTCCAGCGTGGCCATGGACTCCGGGCCCGCACCCACGACGCGGCACAGTTGCGCGCTCCACTCCACGGCGCCGCTGCGCAGGTCCAGTTGCCAGCCGCCCACGCCCGATACCCGGCCGATGCGCTCCAGGAACGCCTGGTTGGCGGCGAGCTGCTGCTGGGTGGCCTTGGCGCGCGTGACGTCCTGGTGGATGCCGTGCACCCACTGCGGCGCACCGTCCGCGCCGCGGCTGGCCACGCGGGCGGTGGAATGCAGCCACACCCAGTGGCCCTCGCGGTGGCGCATGCGCAGCTCGACATCGTAGACCTCGGTCTCGCCGGCGAAATGCGCCTGCAGCAGCCGGTAGGCCTCGGCCACGTCCTGCGGATGCGTGAGCGCCTCCCAGGTCTGCACGGTGGCGGGGCGCAGCTCGGCGGCGGTGTGGCCCAGCAGCGAGGCCCAGCGCTCGTCGATGCGCAGCTCGCCCGTGGGCACGTGCCACTCCCAGGTGCCCACGTTGGTGTCGCGCAGGATGTCCTGCAGCCGCTGTCGCTCCGCGTCCAGCGCGCGGCGGCTCTGGACGATCTCCGTCACGTCGTGCAGCACGATGTAGAGGCCGGACGCCGGGCCGCCGCCGGACTGGTCAGGAATGAAGTGCATGAGCGCATGGCGCTCGCCGCGGCCGTTCGGCCGCAGGAATGTGCGCTCCACCGTCCCGCGCTCGCCGCGCAGGGCCGCCTCCAGGTGCAAGCGGTTGCGCTCGAAAGCCTCCTTGCCGAACACAGCGCTGAAATGCCAGCCCGTCACCGTCAGCGGGTCCACGCCGAACCAGTCGCGGTAGGCCTCGTTGGCGAAGCGGTTCAGCAGCCCGGCGTCCCAATGGCAGATGGCCGAAGGCAGCGCGTTGATGATGTTGCGCAGGTCGCGCCGCGCGCGCTCCAGCTCGGCCGTGCGCTCGGCCACGCGCTCCTCCAGCGAGGCGTTGAGCCCGCGCAGCTCGGCGGCCTGCTGCGCGTCGCGCCCGCGCAGGGCCTGCAGCGTGTCGGCCAGCTCGTGCGCTTCGCGGTAGGCCGCACCGCGCAGGCGCAGCGCGCCGGGCGCGGCCTGTGCCAGCGCGCCCGTGATCTGGCGCAGCGGCCCGGCCAGCCGCCTGGCCAGCGCGGGCGTGAGCAGGCCCAGCGCCAGCGCGATGGCCAGCGTGGCCAGCACCAGTTGCAGCCGCAACGTGCCGTAGGCGGCCAGCGCCGCGTCCATGGGCTGGCGCACCACCACCACCCAGCCCAGGCCGGGATAGCGGTCGCGCGCCCGGGTGGGCTCCACCGCGACCAGGCCGCCGCTGCCGGCGGCGAACCAGCCGGGGTCGGCCACCGCGGCGCGCTGCAGCGCGGGCAGGTCCAGCCTCGCGTCGGCGTCGCCCGGCGGGCCGACCAGCACTTCGCCGTCGGCGCGGGCGATGCGCACCTCCACGCCGCGCGCGGCCAGCTCCGGCGACAGCAGCCCGCGGCTGAGCGCGCGCGCCCACTCCCAGCTCAGATGCACCGCCAGCACGCCCTGCACCCGCCCGCCCTCCACGATGGGCGCGGACATGTCCACGAAGCGCCAGGGCTCGGCGCTGGCGGGCAGCACCCCGGCCAGCAGCGCGGCCGGGTGCACGTCGCCCACGTAGGGCACGCCCTGCACCGCGCGCTTGAACCAGGGACGCTGGGCGGCGCTGCGGCCTTCGAGCAGCCCGTCCGCGGCGGCCAGCACCTGCCCTTGGGCATCGGCCACGCCCACCCAGGTGCTCAGCGGCGACTTGTCCTTGACCGCCTGCAGCGCCTCGCGAAGCTGCTCGGGGTGGTCCAGCGCATGGAGCTGGCGCGACGCGGCCATGGAGCGGACCTCGTCGTAGCGCTCGGCCATGCCGCGCTCCAGCTCGTCGCGCAACTGCCAGGCCACCTGCGCCAGCGCCTGGCGCGACTGCTTCACCTCGTGGTGGCGCACGAAGCGCTCCATCACCAGGCCCAGCACCAGCGCCGTCACCAGCACCGTGCCCACCAGCATGCCGGCGGCCCAATGCGACAGCGGACGGGCCTGGGAGCCGCCGCGCGGCCCGGGAGTAAGGGCTTGCATGAGAAGAAGGGTCAGAACAGCGCGGCCGCAGCCGCTGCCGCTGTCGCGGCCCCCGGCGGCGCCGGCGGCAACAGCGGCTGCGCCAGGCCCAGCGCGGCGTCGAAGCACCAGGCCTGGTCGCGCCCGGCGGCCTTGGCGGCGTACAGCGCCTGGTCGGCCTGGGACAGCAGCGCCTGGTCGACCTGCGGCAACACCAGCCCGGCCGCGCGGGCCGGAACGACGGCCACGCCCACGCTGGCCGTCACGTGCGGCGCCACGGCCGAGCCCGCATGCGGCAGCGCGCGATGGCGCAGCACCTGCATCACCCGCGCCGCCACGGCGGCCGCCCCGGCCGCGTCGGTCTCGGGCAGCAGCAGCGCGAACTCCTCGCCGCCGTAGCGGGCCACCACGTCGTCCGGGCGCAACCCGCCCAAGCGCAGCGCGGACGCCACCTCGCGCAGGCAGGCGTCGCCCGCGGGGTGGCCGTGGCAGTCGTTGTAGGCCTTGAAGTGGTCCACATCGAGCAGCAGCAGCGCCAGCGGCCGGCCGCCGCGCAGCGCGCGCTGGCATTCGGCGGACAGCCGCTCGTCGAACACGCGGCGGTTGGCCAGGCCCGTGAGCGCGTCCGTGCGCGCCAGCCGCTCCAGCTCCAGCGTCATGCGGCGCAGCCGCAGCTGCGTGGCCACGCGCGCGCGCAGCACCAGCGGGCTCACGGGCTTGGCGATGAAATCGGCCGCGCCCAGCTCGAACACCCGGGCCTCGGTGCGCTCGTCGCCGTGGCTGGTGATGAAGATGACGGGCACCTGCGCAAAGCGCGCATCCCGCTTGAGCGTGCGGCACACCTCGAAGCCGCTGAGGCCGGGCAGCTCCGCGTCCAGCAGCAGCAGGTCCGGCGGCTCGGCCAGCGCGCGCTGCAGCGCGTCCGCGCCGGACGTGGCGAAGCAGCGGCCCGCATGGTCGGCCAGGATGCGGCCCAGCGCGCGCAGCATCACGGGGTCGTCATCAACGATGAGGATCTTTTCCGGCGGGGAGGACAACGGCGGGGCGGCGAACGCCGCGCTGCTGAAGGGCCCGCGCGCCGTCCTTGATCAAAGTAAAGACATCACGTATTCGGCTCGCGCGCAGGCCGTTTTAAGCGCTGCCCAGGCGGAAGTCCGAGAATTAGTGACGCTTACCGCACCCGGGCCGCCCGGTACGGCCGCAGCCGCCTGGGGCCGGGGCGCGGCCGGCCCGCCGAGCGGCTCAGCCCGCAAGCCGCTGCAGCAGGTTGCGCAGCCGGCCCGCGGCCACCGGCTTGACCATCACTTCCAGCCCGCTTTCCGAGACGCGGCGCAGCTCCGGCGGGGTGGTGTCGCCCGTGACCAGCACGGCCGGCACCTCCAGGCCCCAGTGCCGGCGCACGGCGGCGATGGCGGCGATGCCGTCCGGGCCCTCGCCCAAGTGCAGATCGGAGACGATGAGGTCCGGCGCCCGCGCCAGGGCGCGCTGCGCCTGCGCGGCCTCCTGCGCCGAGGCGGCGACCACGGCCTCGTGCCCCCATTCGCGCAGCAGCCCGCCCAGGGCTTCGCGTATGGCCTCCTCGTCCTCGATGACCATCACCATGCGCGCGGCCGGCACGCGTGCCACCAGCGGCGGCGCCGGCACCTCGGCCGCCGGGCAAGGCTCGGTCCGCGGCACGCTCAGGCGAAACACCGTGCCGCGCCCCGGCAGCGACGCCACGGTCAGCCCGTGGCCCAGCAGCTGCGCCAGCCGCTTGACGATGGACAGCCCCATGCCCAGCCCGCGCGAGCGCGTGCGCGCGCCGCCGTGGCCCACTTGGTAGAACTCGTCGAACACCCGCGGCAGCTCGGCCGCGGCCATGCCCATGCCGGTGTCCCACACCTCCACGTGGACGTGCTGCCCGGCGCTGCGCGCCACCACCACCACGCCGCCGCGCTCGGTGTACTTGAGCGCGTTCTGCACGAGGTTGGCCAGCAGCCGCTCCAGCAGTTGCGGGTCGCTGCTCACCCACTTGCCCCCCGGCGCGAAGCGCAGGTTCAGGCCCGCCAGCTCGGCGCGCCCGCTGAACTGCACGTACAGGCGCTGGAACACGTCGCGCAGCGCCACGGGCTGCGCCTTGGGCTGCACGGTGCCGGCGTCCAGCCGCGAGACGTCCAGCAGCACGTTGAAGGCGCGGTCCAGCCCGTCCACGGCGCGCAGCAGGTTGCGCACGTAGGGCTCGTGGTCGCTGCCGCCCAGGCGCTGCTCCAGCGTGGCGGCGAACAGGCCCAGCGCGTGCACGGGCTGGCGCAGGTCGTGGCTGGCATTGGCCAGGAAGCGGGTCTTGTCGCCGTCGGCGCGCACGGCCCGGTCGCGCTGCGCGGCCAGCTGCTGCAGCGCCTCCTCGCGCTCCAGCCAGGCCAGGGCCCGGCTGCGCCAGCGGGCTTGCCGCCGCGTGGCCCACCCCGCCAGCACCACGCAAGGCAGCAACAGCAGCCCAAGCGACGTGAAGGCGTCGCCCACCCCGCCCGCCCCCTGCTGCCAATGCGCCAGCGCCACGCAGCCCGGCAGCAGCAGGGACAGCAGCGCCGCGGCCCCCAGCGGCGCCAGCGCCGCCGCCACGGCCAGCGCCACCAGGCCCAGCACCGCCCAAAGCAGGCCGCGCGGCCCCGGCAGCCAGGCCATGGCGCCCAACATCAGCAGGCACAGCGCCGTGAGCAGCACGAAGTTGCGCAAGGAGCCGCGGCGCGGCAGCGCGGGGCCCACGAACCACACGGGCCGCACGGCCCAAGCCACCCACAGCGCGGCGGTGCACGCGGCCCACAGCGGCGC